>NZ_CAXBHS010000017.1:0-18792 GCF_963975625.1 uncultured Porticoccus sp. | reverse complement strand
GGAAGTTGGTTTACACCAAGCAAGCCCAGAAAGATGCAAAGAAGTTGGCCTCCAGCGGTCTCAAGCCAAAAGCCCAGGAGCTATTGGACTTAATCGCGGAAGATCCATACCGCAAGCCACCCCCGCTTGAAAAACTCATTGGCGACCTTGTAGGGGCCTATTCACGCCGTATCAATATTCAGCATCGTCTGGTTTACCAAGTGCTCGAGGACGAGCGAGTGGTGAAAGTTCTCAGGCTCTGGAGCCACTACGAATAATGCATAACCAGCCGCTGTTGCCAAAATTAAAGGGGTCGTAACGAATATTTTTTAACCACTTCCACGACTAGGTCGATCAAAATATATTCACTTCGACTATATTTGGTCTTAGCCAAAAAAATCAATGTGGGCAAAGAGTATCTGGAGCAAATTAAAAATTAATATAGCAAGTGCCAGTAATCTCACCCAAGCCGTTGTGGCAGGTATTGGAAGACAGAGCATCGTTGGGATTGCAGAGATCCGGCCGCGGTCAAGCGTTATCATACGTCCGCATGTGCCGCCGCGTGTGAAGGAGTAGCGCTGTAATCGTGTAGAACTTGTCGTTGAGTGAGAAAGAGCACGAGTCGCAATGAATGGGCCAGGCCACTTCTGGCTGTGAGCGGTCAGTGTGGTTCGAATGAAGGCCGTCCAACAATCAAAATGCAGCGGACCGCTGGCATGAGAAAGAAAAATAAAAATGAATAATTTACTTATAATTTTACGTATCTATTTAATATTTGTAGCAGCATCCGGATTTATTTTTGGCCAGATTTTTTTTAATAATTTTGCATGGGGCGCAACCCTTGCGGGAGTGTTTGGCATAGTTGGCGAATTTTTGGGCGGTAAGTTTGCACGCAAAACATTGCTACGATCAAAAATAATTATTGCTTGTTGTATACTAAGTTTGGGCGGTGTGTCATTGGACGCATATAACTACTATGCAAACTTTAATAGTCCCGGTAATTATTATGCATGGTTTATGATAGCTCCCTTCTGTTTAATATTGCTGCTGATGATATGGGATATTTCCAATCACATGCTTTCTGACAATAGGCTTAAGCAGGACGTGGAAAATACATCGCGCCCTTAACTTGGACGTTATATGTAATAGGAGAATCTTGTTGTGATAACGAACATACTTAAATTGTTTTTAGCAACAACAAGCATCGGCATGTTTTTTTATAGTGGCTCGGTTTTTGGATTTTCTGTCGGGCATCTATTTCTTCTGGTGTTAGCCATGCTGATAGTGCTCTCAATTTTCTATATACCACTCACAATTTTAGTTACAAATTTATGTAAGGTAGTAGGCGTTCTTTCAGTGCTCGCGTTTGTGCTGTTAATGCTTGCGGGAACAATTGGTGGGTCTTTCAATCTGTCCTCGTCAAATCAGGTTATTGCTGCTTTGTTGGGAGGTATGTCACTGTTCGGTTTGACAGCTTTTTTTTGGTTAGATAAACCTAATGTCAGTAAATGAATAAGCGGAAGAAGTATAAAAATCTCTCAGTGGTTTGATCGTCAGAACTTATTCTTTTCATAAGTCAGTCCAATTTTCTACTCAGGCGTTAGTGTCAAATGCCATTTTCCCTGTCCGGGCAAAAACGGGCTGGCATTACCTTCTACCCAATCCCGGTGGCCCAGTGTGTAATAGCTGGATAACGGGTGGCCGCTCTGGCCGACGGCCATATGGAAAACCCCTTTCTCCTCGTGGCCCGGTGCCACAACCATGCGTTGCGATGCTCCCATGTTGGGTTTTTGCACCCGTGGCATATAGGTGTCGCCAGCCATGCTTTCACTGGGCGTGTTGAGCAGGCCACCCAGCAAGGGAATAGAGCCGCTCAATGGGTGGCGGATGTCGAGGGTGTTGGTCTCACCCCAGGTCTGTTCGCGCAAGGGTTGACCGTTTTTGGTGAGGTCGCGAATGGTTTGGTTGGCCTGTACCACCAGAAATTCCTGCCAGTTGCGGTAGCCTGCGGGGGTGTGTTCGGCAGGCTGTTTGTTAATCAGCATCCAGGTGGGGTATTCGAGGTAAATACTGACACGGACGGGATCAAAGAAGTCGATCTTTTTATCCAGTTTCTGTATTACGCGGCCGGTACTGGCAGCGATGACGTTTTCCCGGAAACGTTTGACGATCAGGTAGCCGGTGGAGCTTTTCGAGGCCCGGCCCTGCCAGTTTTCCAGCAGGTCAATCAGGGTGTCGGCGTTGTTGATGGTTGCGTCGCTGTCGCTGTGTTCCCGGGCGAGATTCAACAGCAATTGCTGCCAGCGGCTGAGGAACAGGGCGCGATCATCCAGGGCGATGGCCAGCATATCCTGTTCGCTGAAGTGGTCGCTGTCGTGCAGATTTTTGGCAATCTGTTGCTGGCGGGCCCCCAGGGCATAACTGCCGTGGCCGATCTTGTCGAGCATGGCGCCGGAGACCACCCGGGCGTTGGCAGTCCAGATACGGCTGTCCGCCGGGTTGATTACCCGAGGGTAGTCGGCAGCACTTAGGTAGCCATCCCAGCGGTACTCTCCGGTGGACCAGTCCTGGGGGTATTTCGATGACTGCCCTTCACCGCTGAATCCCACCCGCTTGGGCAGTCGCCCGGCAATGCTCCAGCCCTGATTGCCGGCGCTGTCCACTATATTGATGTTTTGTCCCGGAATGCCCGCGCTGGCGGCAATGGTCAGGGCCTCACTGACGGTGTCGGCGATTTCAAGGCGATGCAGATTGAGGTTGGCGCCCTCCGGGTCGTGGGCGACCCAGCGCAGGGCCAACAGGCGGTGTTTGTGATCATCGCCGATCACCGGACCCCAGATGGTGTGTCTGATTTTCAGGGTCTGGTCGGGTTCGCCTTTTACCTTGAGGTTTTCGGTTTCGGTGGTGAAGGGCCGCCAGCCGTCGGGTGTCAGATAGGCGTCCCCGGCGTCATTCACCTTCAGCACGATGCTGTCCTGGTAGTCGCCGTAGGAGTTGGTAAATCCCCAGGCGATATGCTGGTTGGAGCCCACCACCATCACCGGGACGCCGGGCAGGGTGACGCCGGTGACGCGACGATTGTCTTTGGGCAGATACCAGGAAGCGCGATACCAGATGTTAGGCACATTCAACCCCAGGTGCATGTCATTGGCCAGCATACCGGAGGAATAGTCGGTGAGCGTGCCACCCACAGACCAGTTGTTGGAGCCCACTGCGACGAAATCATGATAAGCGTCGGGATAGACGGCAGCGGTGGCGTCGATATCGTCCGGTAATTGCAACTGCGCCAGGGGCTGTTTGGGCAGCCAGTCGTTGAAGGCATAGGTCCCACCCTGTATGGGCGAATCCCATTCGCCGCCCTCGGGAACCAGGAAGGCGAACCAGTCGGCGGGCAGAGTATCCCGCAGTACCGCCAGAGAGCGTTCGTACTCGTTCTGTTCCGGTTGCAGGTCGATGTACATGCTGAACAGGGCCAGAAAGGTATCTTCTGTCTGCCAGGGTTTCGGGGCCGCACGCAGCAGAGCGTATTCAAAGGGTGCCCTGCCCAGTTCGCTCAATCCCTTGTTGGCCCCTTCGGTGTAGGTCTGCAACAGCGCCCGGTCTTCCGGGCTCAGTGCCCTGAATGCTCGCAACGCGCGTTTGCGGAACTGGTGAACGCGCACGGCTCTGTCGTGATTGAGCGCGAGTATGCCGAACAGGTCGGCCAGTTCGCCGGCAGCGTTGCGGCGCAGCAGGTCCATCTGGAAAAAACGCTCCTGGGCGTGGAGAAAGCCCAGAGCAAAGGCTGTGTCGTTGCGGTTTTCACCGGCAATGGTGGGAATACCCTGAGCATCCCGCTCCACCGTGACGGAGCCCAGCAAGTGTTCGCTGGTGACCGTGCCCTCGAGCAGCGGCAGGCTCTCGCGCAGAAACCAGTAACCATAGCTCACGGCGACAAGCGTGAAGAGCGTGAGCAGTAGTAGGGCATGGATAAGCCAGCGGGGAAGAAAACGGTGTGCCATGAAGCCTGCCAGGTATTGTTGGTTGTGGTCACATGATAATGAAATCCGACGGCATTATGGAGGCTTATGCCCGGCCAAAACTGCGAGGCAACGGACTGGACCATGGCTGGCGCAGATGATTCTTCAGCGGCGCGGAAAACTGGCCGCTATTCTGGCCCGGGTGTCATGGGTTTTAACGACGGCTTTAGTCTTTTCGGGTAATGCCAAAAGGGGTTCTGCTGCTTTTATGAAGAGCGTCTTATATTGGGAGAGTGCCTCAGGAGCCGGGATTTGCGACATCCTTCTCCTCAATGATCCACAACTGGCTATACCAGTAATAGGCGCCCGGTTCATTGCCAACCGGCGCCGTGCAGTTCACTTTTTGACGGCCCGGTGTCCAGCGCGGCAGGGTGACCTCAATCTGATTTTTTCCCGATATGTTCACCGCCAGTTTGGTACCACTGGCGTTGTAGCAGCCAATGCTGGCCAGATTAAAGCCGGGAGCTGTGGTCAGGGTCAGTACGGAAGCTGCTAGCTCCGGCGTTGCGATCATAGCGCCGGCATCGACGCGGATAACGGGCAGTGGCTGGCTTTGCAGTGCGGTGTTGAGCCGTTCCCGCCTGGCCCAGTTGCCCGCCAGTGGAAAGCGGGGAATGACATCCTGGGTTGGGCTGGTGACCGCACCGGATTGCTGGGCGATGGAGTAATAGCCTTTTTGTTTGAGCAGGCTCAGTAGTTCAGGGTTGTATTCGCCGAAGGGGTAAGCGAACAGACGCTGTTCGCCCTGGCTGCGCTGGGGTATCTCACGGTTCAGACGCCGCTCATTTTCGACGATTTCATGATCCATGCGCGCCAGCCATTCACTATGGGTTTCATTCTGGAGATAGCGCACCAGATGGGCGTGAGTCAGGCTGTGGTTGCCGATTTCGGCACCATAGTCAGCGAGTTCCCGAAGCTGATCCCAGTTCATTTGCAGGGTTTGCTGTTCGTCTACGGACTGGGCATTTACAAAAACTGTAAAGGGCCAGCCGCGTTTTTTTAGCAAGGGGAAGGCCGTTTGGTAGACCGAGATATAGGCATCATCAAAAGTGATGGCAACTGCCTTATCTGCCGTGCCGCCACTATCGAGTTCTGTCAGGAGTTGGCTGAGGGGTTTGACCCGATAGCCACGCTCGTCGATCAATTGCAGGTGGGCTTTGAAGTCGGTTGGGCTAATGCTGGTGCTTGTTGGGGTGTCGGTGTCGACATGGTGATACAGCAAAATCACGCCATGGTCTGCGGCCAGAGCCAGTTTGCTAAAAACGAGCAGGCAGAGTACTGCTGGCCAATTTTTGAGAGTGGTCATTTATCCATCAACTGGTTGTATTGGCGGAGCATGGTTTTTATTTCGTTGACATAGGCCTGACGCCGTTCCGAGTAAAAAATCAGTGTGTCCGCCAAGGCAAAGCCGGTCACTGCCCGATCGGCTTTGCGCAATGCCTGACGTTTCTGTCTCAGCATTTTGTAGGCGGGGTGGGTGTTCAGGGTATGGAGGTAACTGGTTACCGAGTCGTAGGGGCGATTAAAGGCCCTAACTTCATGTGTGGCACCCACTGGCCGGTTTTTGGGGACAAGGCCACAACCCTTTGTATAGCACCACTCTCCGAAAAGATTATTGCCCTGCCTGGCGAAACGGGATCGTCCCCAGCCGGATTCGGCGGCGGCCTGAACCAGAATCAGGGAAATGGGGATGGTGTCGACGCGCAGTAGTAACTGCTTGACGAGTTCACTGGGTGCTGACTCTTTGTCATCGAGACCGTATCGATCCGCAATGTGGTTTAGCGACCGCTGTTTGATCCAGCCGGGTTGTTTGCCCTTATCCAGTTCAGCTTTTAGTTGAAGCAGCCAGTCGCGATCATCCAGAACAGCCTGATTGGCGGCCTTGGCAAGGGGCTCCAGAAACCCAAAAAAACGGGTTTTCAGCTCGGGGATATCCCTAATGATCTTGAAATCGGGAAGTTTTGCCGATTCTACCCGACTGGTGTTTAGCCACCACATCAGGGCGAGAAGAACTGCTAAACCCAGGGCCAGTATGTATCTTTGTTTATGTGTTCGTACAAGTGAGAGTGGTTTCATGGCGACCTTAATTCAAAACTCCAGATGGCTTGAGACTCTCCTTGTTATGCGGTTGTTCGAACCAGTTTGGTGTTTGTCTGGTAATCATGCAAGGCCAACCCCCGGGTTCACTGCGGCACAAAGCCGGCGGAGATGAATTTCAGACGCAAGTCTCACGTATACTTACGCTATGAGAATACTTATCTCTCTTCTGTCGGTTTTTCTGTTTATGCCTCTGGTCGCAAAGGCGGATCATGAGTGTGTGGTGTTGCTGCATGGCTTGGTGCGGACAGCCGACTCAATGGATGAGCTGGAGGAAGCCCTGTCGGACAGCGGCTATCGCGTGGTGAACGTCGGTTATCCGTCCCGGCAGGAAACCATTGATCGTCTGTCGGCGATGGCGGTGGAGGAGGGCATCGTGGGCTGTGACCAAGCGTCAGTGGAAACGATTCATTTTGTCACCCACTCGCTGGGGGGCATTCTGGTTCGCTACTACCTGGCCGATACAAGTATTGCCAAGCTGGGTCGTGTGGTGATGTTGGCACCGCCGAACCAGGGGAGCGAAGTCGTGGACGAGTGGCATGGCGTGCCGGGTTACGAGTGGCTGAATGGTCCCGCGGGGCAGCAGCTGGGGACCGGCGAGGACAGTGTGCCGCGAGCACTGGGGCCAGTGGATTTCCCCCTCGGGGTTATTGCCGGGACCCGTTCGATTAATCCCATTTTGTCGCAGAGTCTGCCCAACCCAGACGATGGCAAGGTGAGTGTTGAAAACACCCGGGTCGAGGGGATGGCGGATTTTATCGAGATGCCCTACACGCACACATTTATGATGGGTGCGGAACCGGTGATAAGGCAGGTGCAACACTTTCTGCGGAGCGGAAGGTTCTCTCACAACTCCGATTTGCCCTAGAGGCGCTTTCCAAGAGCTACCGTCTCACAGTGTTTTAAAAACCCGCTCCGCCGCATCAAGGGTGAATTCCAGATCCTCATCACTGTGGGCGGAGGACATGAATCCCGCTTCATAGGCTGCCGGGGCCAGATAAATGCCGGCATCCAGCATGCCGTGGAAGAATTTGCCAAAGCGCACGGTGTCGCAGGCCATGACCTGCTGATAGTTGGTGACGGCCTTTTCTTCAGTGAAGAATACCCCGAACATGCTGCCCACATGGTTGGTGGTCATGGGGATGCCGGCTGCATCGGCGCGGGCTTGCAGGCCTTCCACCAACAGCGTGGTTTTGGCAAAGAGTTCATCGTGAAAGCCGGGTCGCGTCATCAAGGCCAGTGTCGCCAGCCCGGCGGCCATGGCCACCGGATTGCCGGACAGGGTGCCGGCCTGATAGACCGGTCCCAGCGGAGCGATCTGCTCCATGACTTTGCGCTTGCCGCCGAAGGCGCCCACCGGCATGCCGCCGCCGATGACTTTACCCAGAGTGATCAGGTCGGCATCTATATTGTAGCGGCCCACTGCACAGCGGGGATCCACCCGGAAACCGGTCATCACTTCATCAATAATCAGTAATGCCCCGTGCTCGGTGCACTGACTGCGCAGGCTTTCGAGAAAGCCCGGCGCGGGAGGAATGCAGCTCATGTTGCCGGTGACGGGCTCCAGAATGACACAGGCCACCTGGTCGCCAATTTCAGCAAACGCCTGTTCTACCCCGGCGACGTCATTGTAGGTCAGCGTGACGGTGTGATCTGCCAATGCCGCGGGCACCCCCGGTGAGCTGGGTACCCCCAGGGTTAATGCCCCGGAACCGGCTTTCACCAGCAGCGAGTCCGAATGGCCGTGGTAACAACCCTCGAATTTGATGATCTTGTCACGACCGGTAAAGCCCCGCGCCAGACGTATCGCACTCATGGTGGCCTCAGTGCCGGAATTGACCATGCGCACCATGTCCAGCCCCGGCACCCGCTCGCAGAGTTCATCTGCCAGTTCAATTTCCAGTGCCGTGGGTGCACCAAAGGTCATGCCTTTTTTCAGTTGTTCACTGACAGCGGCGATGACATCGGGGTGATTGTGCCCGGCGATCATCGGTCCCCAGGAAAGGACATAGTCGATATAGCGTTTGCCATCCACATCGAAAAGGTGTGAGCCCGCAGCGTGATCAAAAAACACCGGGGTGCCGCCAACGGCTTTGAATGCGCGAACGGGTGAATTGACGCCACCGGGGATGTGGCGCTGGGCTGCTGTAAATAGTTGCTCTGATCGTTGCATGGTTTTAAGCTATTTTCGTTGATAAATAAAAGAAAGTTATTATCCTTGATTGGGCATGAAGACGCTATGCCACGACGGAGGTGCGATGAACAGGGCGGAGCCAGCTTGGCAACTGATTCTTGACTATTGGTTTGGTACAGAGCCTGACGATGCAATTTGCGCCCGTCAACAGTCGCCAATCTGGTGGAGTAAAAGCCTTGAGGTGGACGCTGATATTCGCGACCGCTTTGAACCTTTCCTGCAGGTGCTCATTAATGGCGGTAACCGCTACTGGTTGCAATTCGCCGAGAGTCGTCTGTCTGCGATCATTGTTCTCGATCAATTCTCCCGGAATATCTATCGGGACTCGTCAATTGCTTTCAATGCCGACAGGCTGGCGCTGAACTGGAGTCTATCCGGTATTGACGCCGGTATGGATAAACAGTTGCGACCGATTGAGCGGGTTTTCTTTTACCTGCCCCTGCAGCATGCGGAAAGCCCGGATATTCAGCGCCGCAGCGTGGTGCTGTATCGACACTTACTGGCCCAAGTGCCCGCGCCACACCGAGAAACGTTCGCCGGGTTTCTGGATTATGCCGAGCGGCATGCGGCCGTCATTGAACAATTCGGCCGTTTTCCCCATCGCAATGAGGTGCTCGGTAGAGTGTCTACCGCTGAGGAACTGGAATATCTCTCGCAGCCTGATAGCGGCTTTTAGCCGGGCGGATTAAAACGGCCTGACAATAACCATTACCACGATACCAATCAGCATTAATACGGGAATTTCGTTAAACCACCGGTAGAACACATGACCGCGAGTGTTCCTGTCATCCCTGAACTGCTTCAGCAGATACAGGCAACTGTAGTGGTAGGCAATGAGAAGTAGTACCAGTGCCAGCTTTACCTGAAACCAGCCACTGTTCAGAAAGTAGTTCGGGTAAATGGAAAACAGTGCAATGCCCAGCGCAACGGCGACGACCATCGATGGGTTTGCGATACCCCGGTAAAGTTTGCGCTCCATGATTTTGAAGCGTTCGATACTGATCCGATCCTCGGCCATGGCGTGGTAGACAAACAGTCTTGGCAGGTAGAACAGCGCGGCAAACCAGCTGACCACAGCGATGAGATGAAAGGCTGTAATCCAGCTTTGGCCGCCCAGCAGAAATTCTTTTATCAGTGCCATTCGCTGATCCTTATTGGTAATAGTTGTCGATATCCTGGCGGGTGATGATACCAGCAACTTCGCTCATCAGCGGCGCTGCGGTTTGGCTGACATAGACCGCCTGATCATCGTTCTGCTGCATGACCAGCAGGGCTTCTTGCAGGGTGGCGCGGGGGTGTATCGGCACGATAGGCCAGCGTTCCGCAGGAATCTCCTGTAGATCGATAGTGGTATCCGGTTCCAGGGCCAGTTGTTCCTCCATATAGCGAGCGAGATCGGCGGGTCTCATGATGATTTTCGGTTCGCCAACATCCTCAATCACAATCCATTGGGGTTTACTTTTCAGGAGGTCATCAATGCGCTCGAATGGCAGATGGCGGGAGTGTGAGATAAAGTCACGCTTCATCAGGCTGGTGACACCGGCCCGGCTCAGACTCTGGAACCGCGGGGAGCTATAGCCATCGCGACCAATGGAAAAAAGACCGGGCATGCGTGTCAGCATCCGGCAGGTAATCGTCGCGATAACAGTGACCAGCATGCTGGGTAAGAGAATATTGGGGTTATAGGTCAGTTCCAGTACAGCGATAAGCGCAGCAAGGGGTGCGTTCAGTACGGCACCCACCATTGCACCCATACCGATGATGGCATAAAAGCCGGTGGACGATGCCTGATCCGGGTGAAAAAGACTGCCCGCGATGCCCAGTGCCCCGCCGAGGCAGGCACCGATGACAAAATTGGGTCCGATGATACCCCCGGGTAAACCCAGTCCGACCGAGACACTGGAGACCAGTATTTTTGCCGCGACAATCCCGATCAGCAGGCCCACTCCCAGTTCGCCCAACAAGGCTTGTTCGACGGTGTCATAGCCGACCCCCTGAATGTGCGGTATCACAGTCGCGACGGTGCCACACAATACCCCCACACAAAGCATTCTCAGTAGCACCGGACGCTCCCGGAATCTTGTGGAGAGAGAGTAGAGCATGAGCATGGCCGCTGCCGCCAGACCGATGACCAGGCCGCATGCCAGCAGAAAAGGGATTTCCCATAGACTACCCATTTCGATAAGGGGAATGGCAAAGGCGGGTTCTGAGCCGAAGACGATTCGCGAAACCACGCCGCCACTGACGGCTGCCAGAATGACCGGGATAAACCCGGCAATGGTGTATTCCATTAACACCACTTCCATGGCAAAAATAACCCCTGCCAGCGGCGTGTTAAATGATGCAGCGATGGCCGCCGCTACCCCGCAGGCAGCCAGTATGCGCAGACTGTTGTTCGGCAATTGCAGCTTCTGACCCAGCAGGCTGGAGCAGACGGCGCCCAAGTGGGCGGCAGGTCCTTCTCTGCCCACGGAATGGCCGCTCAGTAAGGCAATGGCAGCGCCGCCAAACTGCAGTAGTCCGTTGGCCGCCGGCAGTTGTGCCTGATGGTATTGCATCCGGTCGAGAATGTGGCCGACGCCGACGGTATGGTATTCCGTCTTGCAGCTGTGCATGATCAGACCGATCACCAGTGCCCCGACTACGGGCAGGATAAAACTGGCGGTGCGGCTGAGCATTTCAAAAGATTCGCTGCCCTGCGGTAGCAGTAAGGCAAGGGGCCACTCAAAAGAGAGCCGGAAAGCGATAGCGATGAGCGCCGTCAGTAGTCCGCTAATGCAGCCCAGCACAGCTAGCTGGGGCAGGGCATCGGTGTGCGCAAGGCGCGCACGGAAGGCATCCAGTCGCCGTGAAGGCCAGTGTTTTCCGAGACGGCTTTTCTGTTCCTCTATGGAGGTCATTTGCTGCGCTCCGATTGTTGCGGGACAGAGCCCGTTTATTGGCCTGAGGTTTGCGTTATTATAGGTAGCTCAATCCAGGCATAACAGGAACATTTATATCGTGATCAAAGTAGGTATTGTAGGCGGGACAGGTTACACCGGCGTTGAATTGTTGAGATTGCTTGCGGTTCACCCCGATGTGGTGGTGACGGCGATCACTTCCCGTGGTGAGGCCGGGCGGCCTGTGGCCGAGCTGTTTCCAAATCTTCGCGGGCACTTTGACTTGTGCTTTACCGATCCTGCCGCCGGCGATCTCGATCACTGTGATGTGGTCTTTTTCGCCACTCCGCATGGTGTTGCCCAACTGACAGCGCCCGGCCTGCTCGAGAAAGGTGTGCGGGTGATTGACCTGTCAGCGGATTTCCGGATCCGCGATGTGGCCCTTTGGGAGACTTGGTACAAGCAGCCCCATACTGCTCAGGAGCTCGTGTCCGATGCTGTTTATGGCTTGCCGGAACTGAATCGTGAAGCGATCCGGCACGGTCGTCTGATCGCTTGCCCCGGTTGTTATCCCACCAGTGTTCTGCTTGGTTTTCTGCCCCTGCTGGAGCAGGGCCTGGTGGATCAGGGAGACTTGATTGCAAGTTCGGCCTCCGGTGCCAGTGGTGCCGGGCGTCAGGCGAATATCGGAACGTCACTGGCTGAAACCAGTGATAATTTCAAGGCGTATGCCGTTCCCGGTCACCGGCACTTGCCGGAAATCAGGCAGGGTCTGGAGGACATTGCGGGATCTGGGGTGGGGCTGATTTTTGTGCCGCACCTGCTGCCCATGATCCGGGGTATTCATTCCACGCTCTATGCCAACTTGCTGGATACCGGGGTGGATTTACAGAGACTCTATGAAGATCGCTTTCGGGATGAACCTTTTGTCGATGTGATGCCGGCCGGTAGCCATCCGGAGACGCGCTCGGTTCGCGGCTCCAATGTTTGCAGGATAAGCGTGTTTCGGCCGGAGAATGGAAACAAGGTTGTGGTGTTGGCGGCTGAGGATAACCTGGTAAAAGGTGCATCAGGTCAGGCTATCCAGAACATGAATATCATGTTTGGTCTTTCAGAGAAGGCCGGTTTACTGGCGCCAGCACTGCTTCCCTGATGTCCAGAACAGAGCCGGAGCAGTTAATCGTCAGGCCTCACAGGCCAGGCCATCGACGATTGGAGCTGGTGCTTTGGGTGTTGGCTGTGACTGTCGCCTGTGGTGTTGGATTTTTACTGGGGGGCGGGTTTTTTGATCGGACCGTGCTGGATGGCCGGGCTTTGGCCAGAGAGCTTAAATCGGTCCGTGAGCAGAATTTGCAGCTGCAGCAGCAGCTGGCCAATGCAGAACTTGGCGCCCAGGTTGATGCGACCTCTCTGGAATCCGTCAGGAAGTTGGTGACCTCTTTGCAGCAAAAGTTGGCCGCAAACGAAGAGGAGCTGGGTTTGTATCAAAACCTTCTGCAGGAGAATGACAAGGAGGCAGGCCTGCAAATCGGCAGGCTTGTGCTGAAACCCGGCGGGAAAAACGGGGCGGTAGCCTACCGTTTGATTGTTCAGCAAAAAGCGGCCAATCTGAAGCAAATCAAGGTGAATGTCGTTATTCGTGTAGAGGGTCTCAGTGACGGTCAGCCATTCGCTGTAGGGTTTGACACGCTGGATGCCGAGGTCGATACGTTGCCGTTGCAGGCCACGTTCAAATATTTTCAAGTTCTGGAAGGCAGCATACGGATACCTGCTGGTTTCCAGCCATTGACGGTGTTGGTGAGTGTGTGGAAAGACGGTGCCGAAAATACCCGCGTGGAGCGGAGTTTTGATTGGCAGCTGAATGAGGCTTGATGAGGTGGATCATGAGAAAGAAAACAACCCCGGCACCCTTTGCAGCGGGTGCGACAACACTGGTAGCCGGAGGGACTTCCGTAGTAGGTGATATTCATTTCGCTGGAAATCTTGAGGTGGAAGGCCATATTACCGGCAATATCAAGGCTGATGATGGTGTCGATGCGAGGGTTCGTATCCTGCCGCAAGGTCGTGTGGTGGGCGATATTACTGTTCCGGTGGTTGTCATAAATGGCCGCATTGAAGGCAATATCTACTCCAATCATCAGGTAGAGCTGGCGGCGAAGGCGGTGGTGGATGGTGATTTGCACTATTGCCTGATCGAAATTGAGAAAGGCGCTCAAGTTAACGGCAATTTTGTCCATCAAAGCCAGACTGATCCAGAGTCTGCAGCCCCTTCAGAAGAGAATGCGCCGGAAGTCGCCGCCGAAGTTTCGTTGGAAAAAGCCTAAGCCACTAGGCAGCAGAGCCACGCTTCATGATAGAATACCTGAGTGGAATGCTTGGGTATTGTTGGTTAATGCATTCCTTACGATTCATTCAGGAGCATGCATGTCAGGTATTGCAACATTTACACCGATGCCTTTATACATTTCGGATAACGCGTCCGAAAAGGTAAAAGCACTTGTCGAAGAAGAGGGAAATCCTGATCTCAAGCTGCGGGTATTTGTCACTGGTGGTGGCTGCTCGGGGTTTCAGTACGGGTTCAGTTTTGATGAGGTTACTGCTGAAGACGATACTCTGGTCAGCAAGGATGGTGTGGCTGTGGTGGTGGATCCGCTCAGTTTTCAGTATCTGTCAGGGTCAACTGTCGATTATGAAGAGGGCTTACAGGGTTCGCGCTTTACGATAACCAACCCCAATGCCGCCACCACCTGTGGCTGTGGCTCCTCATTTTCTGTCTAGTTGGCTGGAATTCAGCGTGTTCAAGATATACGCCCGTAAATATTGACGTTATGTTGCCAATTTCCTGTACAGGGCTGAGCGAGATGGTCTGGTAGAAGTGGCAGAGATGCTTGTGTTCTTCTACCCACCCACCACATTTCAAGAAATCAGTTTAACGACCATGCTTTCAGCAGTGCCATGTGGCCAGCTTGCTCAGGCAGGATGAATGGCGCCTAAAACGGTGGCTGCTAAAGCCCCGGTTACGGTAGGTTCATTCCCCGGTTTGCCGGCAAGGGTTTGCTGAGCAAGCCAGGCAAAAGCCATCGCTTCAACCCATCCTGGCAATATCCCCAAAGCCTCTGTGGTGCTTACCTGTATTGGGTCCAGCAGCGCACTAATACGGCTGACAAGGGCGCCGTTATAGGCGCCACCACCACAAAGGTAGGCTTCTGCTATTGGCCTGTGAGATTTTCTGACACTCGCGCTGATGGTCTGTGCAGTAAATTCAAGCAGCGTGGCCTGCAGGTCAGCCGGCTCTGTTGATTCACCGAAGCTGACCAATTGTTGTGACAGCCAATCGGGGTTAAACAGTTCTCTGCCGGTGCTCTTGGGGGGCTTTTTGAGTAGGTAGGGTGTCTTAAAGAACTGTTCCAGCAAGGGCTGAATGACACGGCCCTGGCTAGCCCACTGGCCGTTGTTATCGTAGTCTTTGCCAAGACACCGCAGAATCCAGCTATCCATGAGTCCGTTCCCGGGGCCGGTATCGTAACCCTGTGGGGTGGACACGCCATCGCCGTAAAGCAGTGTGATATTGGCGATCCCGCCGATATTGATAATGGCCCTCGGTATTCCGGCTTTCTCAAATGCTGCGCGGTGGAAAAGCGGGGTCAGCGGTGCGCCCTGCCCGCCAAGTGCAATATCGCGTCGGCGAAAGTCGGCAACCGTGGTGATGCCTGTCAGGTGGGCAATCGTGTTGGGGTCGCCAATTTGTAGGGTGAATGGGTGTATGTTGTCGCCATGTTCCGGAGGGAGATGACGAATAGTTTGGCCGTGGCTGCCTATGGCGATCACTTGACTGCTGTCAATGGACTCACTGTGAAGTAGTGTGTTGACAGCATTGGCAAAACGAATCCCCAGCTCCCGGTCCAGTTGCCCCATACGAGAAATCTCATTAGGACCGGGGGTGGCCAGTTCGTGAATGTCATGTTTGAGGTCGGCTATCTCGCAACTGAATGTAGCCAGAAGACGGTGTTGTTCGTCTGACAGGTCGGCTAAAACGGCATCTATGGAGTCGGCACTGGTACCTGACATCAAGCCTATGTAGAGTTCTCTGTCAGGCATTTATCGTACGATCAATCGGCTTGAGTGGGTTTTTTGTCGGTGAGCAGGGCCACTCTGAAGCTTTGACGGTTTTGTGCCAGCCGGTTCATTAATGTCTTGGTGGCACTGACGAATCTGCTTTTTTCAGTCGGGTCAATTGGTTCTGCTTCTGGCAGTGAAACGGTGCGGGGATTTCGATGAACACCATTGACCAGGAATTCGTAATGCAGGTGTGGTCCGGTTGCATAGCCCGTAGAGCCAAGAGTGCCAATGACCTGGCGCTGTTTGACGTGTTGGCCCCGCTTCACGGTGCGTTTGTCGAGATGCAGGTACTTGGTGGTGTATCCTTGACCATGCTGGATAAACACGTAGTTGCCGTTGGCTTTACTGTATGCGGATGCGATGACCTTGCCCTCACCAGAGGCAAAGATCGGTGTGCCTCGGGGTGCCGCATAGTCAACGCCGCGGTGCGCGCGAATGCTCTTGTGAATGGGGTGCATCCTGCGCAGGTTGAAATTGGAGCTGATTCTTGTGAAATCGAGGGGTGCGCGTAAAAAGGCTTTGCGCATGTTCATGCCGTCGGGGGTGAAGTAGCTCGCGACACCTTTGCTGTCCTCGTAACGCACCGCCTGGAAAGTATTGCCGCGGTTGGTGAACTCCGCCACCAGGATATTGCCGGTACCAATTTTTTCACCATCCAGGTATTTTTCTTCATATAGCACCGAGAACTTGTCGCCTTTGCGGATATCGAGTGCAAAGTCCACATCCCAGCCGAAGATATTGGCAATTTCCATGATGGTGTTATGGGGTAGGTCGGCCCGTTCGCCAGCCAAAAACAATGAATCATCAATGGTTGACTCCCGATAGGCATTTATGACATCGGGCTGGCGGACCACATGCTCGACACTGAAGGCCGGGCCACCGGTTTCCGGTTGTTGAGTAAAGACGTAGGATTCGAGCCTGGATTTATTGTAGATCAACTGGCCCAGCGACCCGGACTCATTGAGCCCAAACAGGAGTTCCTCACCCGGACGCATCTTGGTCAATGGTTTGGTCAATGGGGACGATGACATTAACCGGTGAACGTCTCTGGCGCTCAGCGAAACCTGTTGAAACATGGTCGACAAATTTGAGCCACTGCGCACAGTGGTGGTCGACCAGGTCAGCGTATCTGCAGGGCCAGAGTTGTTCTCAGGACTATCTTCTGCAGGCGTTGTCTTTTCGTTGGCATTAGTGAGCGTAGCCGTAGGCTCCTGAGGCAACCGGTTCGTGGTGTCCTGGAAAGTTAAGTCAATGGCAGTGGCCTGGCGATTGGCTTCGACCTCTTCACTGGGCAAAATAGACAAGCCGATAAAAATGGCCGCAGCCAATGAACCGAGTATCACCAAATGGTGACGTGAGTGTTTTGCCGCTAGCAGTTGACGTCCGATTGATTCGCTTTTTGTGCTTGATGAGAATCTGGCTTGGCTCATGATAATTCAATAATCGTCTTAGGTTATTGGTTTAAGGCATCAATATATAACAGAAAGTCCGCCAGTCCCACCTTCGCCAACAGGTTTTATCTGCCTCAATACTTGTTTTTGTGAACGGATAAGGTAATGTTTGCCCCCCTTCAAAAGCATCCATTTGGGATTGGCAGCATGTCTGAAAATGCCCTGAATATAATCGCAGAATTGCAGTCCAGAGGGCTGGTCGCCCAGATGACGGGTGATGGCGCGCTCGTTGAACACCTGACTGACAGCTCGCGTGCCGTCTATTGTGGCTTTGACCCAACTGCTGACAGCCTTCATATAGGGAGTTTGGTGCCGCTATTGGCCCTGCGCAGGTTTCAGCTTGCCGGGCACAGGCCTATAGCGCTTGTGGGCGGCGCCACCGGTCTGATCGGGGATCCGAGTTTCAAATCCCAGGAGCGCAAGCTCAACACTGCTGATGTGGTCGAGGGATGGGTGGAGTCTATAAAAAATCAGGTCTCGCGTTTCATTGATTTTGATAAAGGTCTTTGCACTGCAGAGGTCGTGAATAATCTGGACTGGGTGGGTTCGATGAATTTGCTGACGTTTTTGCGTGACGTCGGCAAGCATTTTTCAGTCAACAATATGGTGAATAAGGAATCGGTCAAGCAGCGGCTTGGTCGGGAAGGTGAGGGTATCTCCTTTACCGAGTTTACCTATATGTTGCTGCAGTCCTACGATTTTGCCGAATTGAATCGGCGCTATAATTGTACGGTGCAGCTGGGAGGCTCTGACCAGTGGGGGAATATCACCGGCGGCATTGACCTCACCCGGCGGCTGAACGGTGAACATGTTTACGGCATGACGCTGCCACTGGTGACGAAGTCAGACGGCACAAAGTTTGGTAAAACTGAAACAGGTACTGTCTGGTTAGACCCGGCTAAAACATCGCCCTATGCCTTTTATCAGTTCTGGATAAATACAGCCGATGCGGATGTCTACAAATTCATGCGTTACTTTACTTTCTTGCCCTCGAGCGATATTGAGGAAATAGAGAGGGCTGATCAGGAGTCAGGGGGGAGGAGGTCCGCGCAGGGCCTGCTGGCTCGGGAGCTGACAGAGCTGGTTCACGGGCGTGAAGGCCTAGCGGCTGCCGAACGGATAACACAGGCGCTTTTCACGGATGGTCTGGATGAGCTCTCTGAAGGTGATCTCGAGCAATTAAAGCAGGATGGCATGCCAGCCAGTAACTTGAGTGCTGCAGATGTACACGATAAACCGCTGACCAGGTTGTTGGTAGACTGTGGGCTGGCCAAGGCCGGCAGGGAAGTTAAAGATGCGCTGAGTCGATCGGCGGTGTGGGTTAACGGTATTGCCAAAGATGAGGCTGACAATCTTTTGGCCAGTCATTCTTTTGCATCGGATCATGCATTATTTGGCCGTTTCTTTATCGTCAAGCTGGGCAAGAAAAAATACCATCTGCTTGAATTGGTTTAGAAATATTCCCCCTGTCATAAACGTCGATAGCCTTTCTATGTGTTCGGGTTGCCTAGGCGATTTTGGCGCAAGATGAAAAAAGTTAATAAAGGCGTTGACGGGTAGAAATAAATCGCTAGAATGCGCGCCTCGGTTCAGGGTGAAGCCCGGAATTTGAGAGTTCAACGGCTAACAAATTTTTTGAAGAAAGCCGTTGACAACAAGGTTCAAAGCGCTAGAATGCGCGTCCGCTTCGGGTAACACGGAAGCGGGGTTAACTGGCAAGGCAGGCATGAATTTGCCAAGCAATATTAAATGCTTAAACCAGTTGACATTAAGGCAGCGATGATTAGAATACGCAGCCCGCTCAAAGCACAGAGCAACCGTTCTTTAACAATAGATCAGATAATGCGTGTGGGTGCTTGCTGAGACGATTCGAGTGATAACGAATCATCAAGCGCAAGTAACTCATCAATTCATACGATTTGGTAAGCCAAAGTGTTTGAGCCAAGTTTTTGAGTAGTATCGCGGGTTTTCGTGAAACTGCTCCCTCTTATCGAAAGGTAGAGGTTAAAGATTAAACTGAAGAGTTTGATCATGGCTCAGATTGAACGCTGGCG
>NZ_CAXBHS010000016.1:0-36258 GCF_963975625.1 uncultured Porticoccus sp. | reverse complement strand
GCTCTGGCTCTGGCTCTGGCTCTGGCTCTGGCTCTGGCTCTGGCTCTGGCTCTGGTTCTGGTTCTGGTTCTGGTTCTGGTTCTGATTCTGATTCTGATTCTGGAGAGGCTACCCCAGGCATTTCCTCAACGGAGGCCACCGCAGAGGATAAGTCAGTGGCCTCTGCCGGGGAGGGCTGACCCGGTACATAGGCTTTTGCCGCCGCTGGACGGGACAGGGACTCCAACCGCTGCAACAACGCATTTTGCGGGTTCGGCAAGTCCTGATTGGCGGCCACGGCATCCACCATTGCCAACAACAGCTCATGCCCTTCGGCTGCAGTATCCAGAAGTGCATCAGAAGGGGATAGACGCATCTCCACGAGCCGTCGATAGAACTGGTTCAATGCTGCTGCCAGCTCCTGCATACCCGGCATTCCCGCACGACCAGCGGCAGGGGCCAACCCTTCCAGCTC
Organism: uncultured Porticoccus sp.; assembly: GCF_963975625.1. NCBI lineage: Bacteria > Pseudomonadati > Pseudomonadota > Gammaproteobacteria > Cellvibrionales > Porticoccaceae > Porticoccus > uncultured Porticoccus sp. Next base: position 35,804 of record NZ_CAXBHS010000016.1, on the reverse strand, counting down.
GTCCTGCAAACCTGTCAGCAGACTGAAGTCCTCTGGCTGATCCCGCCATTGCCTGAGGTACTGATCTGCGTCAAGCAGACGCTGCATGCCATCGGTCATCAGCAGATTGAGGAAATCGGGATCAACCTTTAGGGAGGGTCTTGTCTCATCACTGAGGATAGCGGACATGATTTGATCGCGCAGTGCCGTCAGCCGTTCGAGAAACACGGGCAGCTCAGGAATACTTTCCACCCGCTGCAACTCATGGACAGACGAAAGTGACAGTGTGCAATAACTCGCGCCATCATCAAGCAGGTTGACAATTTCGTCCGTCACCTCGAGATGGTAGTTGTACAGCTCCTTGATGAAATGTTCCAGTGGCGCAACAAGGTCGCCAATGGGTTCAATCCCGGCCATTCGGGCACTGCCCTTCAGGGTGTGCAGGGCGCTCTGCAGCGCACTGGTGGGCGGCGAATAGACCGGGGCCTGCTGACGCTGCTCCAGCACAAAATGTTTGATGACATCAAGATAATCCACTGCCTCTTCGGCAAAGATTTCCAGCAACTCAAGATCTTTTGCATTCGGCACCAACGGATGATCGCCATCAACGTCCGGCTCTGCATCCGCCACCGCATTGCCACCTACCATTGCCGGGGAAGGTTCCTTTGCGTCACTGTCGTGACAATCATCAACGCTATCGGGCAGGGCCGTTTCTTCACCCCTGGCCAGTGCCTCTGCTGCAATTACCAGCTGGGCGACATACTCGGGGCGGCTGTAATCAGTTTGTTCAGAAAAGGCCTCGGCAAGATCGGGCAGCACATCCTTGGTCAGTCCGACAACCGCCATCAGGGTCGGAGTAATGACTACTCTTTTTTCAATCAATCGGTTAAGCAGATGCTCAACCGCCCAGGCTATGCCGGCAAGCTGATCTGCACCCACCATGCGCCCACCCCCCTTGAGGGTATGAAAGGCCCGGCGCATCTCAATCACCGGCTGCTCTGCGTTGGGTGAATCAACCCATTGTTGATAGGTATCGTCGAGCGTCGCCAGCACCTCAGTCACTTCTTCCAGAAAAACATCAATGATTTCCCGGTCGACCGCATCAGCGCCAACAGTTTCTGGCGGCTCATCACCCTGTGACGCCCCAGTAAGCGGATTTTCAGTCAAGGGCTCAACAGCGATATCGTCAGCATCATGGCGAGTGCCCGTCCCTGCAGCAAGCGAGTAACCGAGGCGGGCGATACTCTGTTCGGCCAGATCGAGAATGGATTGCTCAGCTTCTCGATCCTGCTGATCGAGCACTTCCAGATAGTATTCGATGCCGGTGATTGCCTCAGCCAGGGCATCGAGCATATTCCAGTTGGGCACACTCCGGGCAGACAACACCTGCTCCTCAAGAAAGCGGTTGCAGGCGTCGAGAACCGCCACTGCTCGGGGTAGCTCGAGCATCAACAGCGCCCCCCGCACCTCTGCAACCAGCTGGGATAGGCCATCAAGCTTGTCCCGCCGCCATTGCGAGGCAATAAAGTCGACAATGACCTCTTTGACCTGATCGAGCGTGTGCCTGGCCTCTGCCAGCAATGCCGCCTGGGCACGGTTCACTTCAACCTGCATCTCCTGACCGACGGCACCACCCTCAATCAGCTGCTTGTTGAGCTCCAACCAACCGTGTAAACCGGTTTGCGCCTCCACCAGACAATTGGCCACCGCCGCTGGATGAGGGGAGTCCGCTGACGGATCAGCAATAAACAGTTGCAACTGAGCTAAAGCCTCCTCCAGCAACTCGCGCTGCCTTGGCCGGCCCAACATGGTCACGGCATCAACCAGTTTTTTCAGCCGATCTCCGGATTCATCGAGTAGTGCCGGTCGAGTATCATGTTCCTCTACCAACCGGGACAGACATTCCTTAAACTGCTCAATGTCCTGATCCAGCGCCGACACAATCAGCCGGGCGGCATCGGGTGCGTAAACAGGTGATAGACCGTCTTCGGTATCCTCTATGGTGACATCGCTGGGCAGTGACTGATCAAGACGGTAATCCTCCCGGACTGCAATAGCTCTGGGGCCCTTGCTGCGGGCAAAGGCGATATAAAACAACAGGTTTTTAAACAGTACCTCTGGCAGTGGCTGGGTCAACCCGTCATAGCCCGCCTGCGCCAGTCGACGGATTTCGCCCTCCAGCTCTCTCAATAACATTTTCAGTGCATAGCCCAGCGGGATATCCCGGCCGGCGATGCCTTCAAGCAGTGCCAGTACAACATTCCACAGCGGTTCCCGTGGCATGCCCTTGCTCAGCTCCTTGAGCCGTGAGAAGACCTTGTCCAGGTAGCTGAAGTTTTCCTCAATTTTTTCCCCTTTGAGCAACCCCAGTAGCGCGTACTGATACATTTGCCGTAATTTGCGCAGCAGGTTGGCCATGACCACCGGGTCAGGCTGACGGTCATACGGCTTGCTGAGCCGCCGGGATGCTTCAATATGGGGCGAGAAGAAAGAGGTTTCCGAGATCAACGGTTCACCTCTGACCGCCCGAAACTCATTTAGCAGAAGCAGTAATGACTCCGGGTTATCCCGACGGGTAGCCATCACCTGTCGCAGGTAATTTGGCAGTTTCAGCATGGCCTGAACCAGGACATCACAACCATCGGCCACAGCCGTTATGCGCCGCTCGAGAATACGATCGGCAAGTACCTCCATCTCCTCGGCCAGCAGCAAAGGACCGTAACAGTCAGCAACTTTCAGAGATCCCTTTATCTGGTGAATGTAGTCAACACAACGGCGAATACTTGCGGTATCAGTTGAGTCCGCCAAAAAAGACTCTAACGCCTCACAGGCGAGCTTCAAGGTGGCATCGACCTCATCGGCAAGCCATGTCAGCCCATGCAATCTTCCGGTCAGCGCCATTTAATGCCCCCGCGCCGGGTTGGGGGAGCGCCGATAGGCGAGCACAGCGGGATCGCAACGGTCCCGTATCAGCACTTTCGGTGGCGTGCCAAAAAACTCACCGGGAGCAAGAATCAGACGGCCAGCCGGTTTGAGGGCACCCGCCAGTTTCTCCAGTAGCATTTTTCTGCGTGTTGGTGCGACATAAACCAGCAGGTTTTGACAGAAGATGACATCGAAGGTTTTGCCTGGTAGCGGATCGAGCAGATTATGCTGGGCGAAAACAACGCGCTTTTTGAGGGTTGCCCTGACGCGCAGGAATTTATCACTCGCTGATTCAAACCAGCCCTGCTGCATGGCATTGAGATGCCTCAGTCGGCTCCGCAGATATTCGCCGCGCCTGGCGATATCCAGAGCCGACCGGGACAGGTCCGTGGCCAACAAACGAAACGGGGAAGACAATTTACCTGCCTGACAGAGTTGCTCTGAAAGCATTGCTAGCGAATAAGGCTCCTCACCACTGGCACAACCGACGCTCCACAGACTAAAACCGGACGGCGGTTCCGGTTGAGAGTCAGACTCGGCAGCATCTGAATCACCCGACAGCACCCTTGCCACATAATTAAACGAAGGAGGATGACGAAAAAACCGTGTTTCCTTGATCAACAGGCGGTCCACCAGAGCTTGCAGGCTCTCCCCGCTATCCTCGGGCTGCCGGGATGAAGACTGGTGTTCAACCATTCGGCGACGGGCAAAATCCGCCCAGCAATCACTGACTGCAATACCGGTGTGCGATTCAACCAAACGGCACCAATGTCTGAATTTTCGCTCAGTCAATTCCATGGCGGGGTCCATCGGAAAATTCCGCCATCACTCAGACCTGGCTATCCGGAGAATATGGTTTTTTCTTCTCCTTGTTGCCCGCCTGATCACCGGTATGCTCTTCCCATTCTGCAGAGAAGTCTTCATCTTCATCCAGTTCCCTGGCCAGGTGGTCGAAGTCCATATCGCCATCATCTGACTGCAGTGACTTGAGAATTTCCTCTTCATCGTAGCTGCCATTATCGTCTGCGCTTGATAAGCGCTCACTGTCATCTACTGATTGGGCCGTTGCAGTCGAGGACACCTGACCTTGATACATCGCCTTTTCTATTTCGTCGGCTTCATCCTCGCTTAAGCTTGAAGCACGCATGGGCTGACGGACTTGGGCAGACGGTTTGTCTGCAGCGCTGTCCTCGGGGTCGTCAGTCCCATCAGCGGGCACGTCTTCAGCGGTATGATCAAGAAACTCATCTTCAGCAGCATCCTCGAAAAGCACATCATCGCCGAAAGCGTATTCATTAAAATCCCCGACCTGCTTCGGTTCCTGGTGGAGATGATGGCGCTCCATGGAGGCAGGCAACTTGAACCCGGAGACCGAATTTCTCAGGTCAACAGCCAGCTCTGCCAATTCACCAATGGACTGGGCCGTATTATTGGTACCGGAAAGGGTCTGAGAGGTAATATCCTGGATCACATTCATCGTTCTGGAAATGTGTCCAGCGGTCGTGGCCTGATGCTTGGCCGCCGTGGAGATATCCTGAATCAGTTCCGCAAGATCGGCCGAGACGGTTTCGATTTCCTCCAGGGCACCCTCCGCAGCATGGGCCCGCTCCGCCCCCCTTACTACCTCGGAGGTCGTTTGCTCCATGGAGCTGACGGCTTCATTGGTGTCAGTCTGAATGGTTTTCACCAACGAGGCGATCTGCTTGGTTGCTCCTGCAGAACGTTCGGCAAGTCGCTGGACTTCGTCGGCAACCACCGCGAAGCCACGTCCCGCATCACCAGCCATCGAGGCCTGTATAGCGGCGTTGAGTGCAAGAATATTGGTCTGGTCGGCAATGTCATTAATGAGTGACACGATGTCACCGATTTCCTGGGAGCTCTCCCCCAGTCGCTTGATGCGCTTGGATGTATCCTGAATCTGCTCACGAATCGTATCCATACCACCAATCGTGTTCTGTACCACCTCGGCACCTTTCTTGGCAATCGAGACTGATTTTTCTGCCACCGAGGCAGATTCGGCAGAGTTTGCCGATACCTGATCAATCGTGACGGCCATTTCGTTGATGGCTGCCGAGGCGCCGGCAATTTCCTGCGCCTGATGTTCGGAGGCGTCAGCCAGTTGCAGCGCCGTAGCCCGGGTTTCATTGGCCGCGGCCGAGACGTTTTCAGAGGTGTCCTGTATCTGAGCTACCAGGATTCGCAGCTGGTCGATGGCGTAGTTGATGGAGTCTGCAATTGCACCGGTAAAATCCTCGGTGACAGTGGCATGACTGGTAAGGTCACCTTCACCAAGACCGGCGATCTCATCCAGTAGACGCAGAATCGCCTGCTGGTTCTGCTTGTTGTCCATCGCCGTTTCCTGAAGCCGGCGGCGGGTTTCCGCTGAAATCAGCACACCCATTAACGCTATGATAATCACACCGATGACCCCGGCATACAGCGCTGTTTGATAGGTAAAACTGCGGCTCTGCGGCAGCGCGGCGATCGCATCGGAGATATTGTTGATGCGCTCCTGTAGAAGAGGCGATTCATCAAGGATGCTCTTACTTGCCTGACTGGCGCTGAAGAACGCCGGGGTAGCATCAAAAATTTCCTGAATGGAACTGCTGACAAACGCAAAATGTTCTGTACTGCGGTCGAGGTTCTCTCTTGCACGGGGGACAGTAACAGGGCTGATACCCAGACCGGCATCGCCATTCTTCATGCCTGACAGTACTTGTCCAAACATTTTCACATCGCGGGAAAACTGGTCAGCGGCCGTTTTTGCATCGGCGCTACCGGCCAGCATTTTGTCCACATTGCGGCCAATTCTCTCGGCACGCCAGATTTGCGCTTGCGCAACCGCCACTTGCTCAGAAGGCGCTCTGCTGGCCAACAGAATATCCACCACCTCCCTATGTTCCTGTTGCAACTCTGGCAGACTTTGATTCAGGGTCGCAGCAACCTTATTGAGGAAGATGACAGTGTCCTGATTGTCAATAATCGTACGGGCATTTTGCTGGGCAGTTACCCAAACTTCCGAAAGAGCATCCAATGGAGGGGCAGCCACCTCATCCACCAGGTTGCTATGCAGTTTGCCCCAGCTCTCCTGCATGCGATCAACCAAACCCTGCAGCTCATCAAATGCCCCCTCGTTGCCCGCGGTTGATTCCCGGGACAAACTGACGAGCCGGTAGGACAGCGCCCGCAACTCTGAGGTTAGCTGCAAACTTTCCTGATCCCTGGCATTTTGATTGAAGACCATCAACAGGTTGAAGCCGAGAAAAACGACCACCACCATCAACAGCACCGACAAAAAGGTGATCAGAGATTTATTTTTGGATTTGTTGACCGCCGTTTTCATGTGAATATCACTCCAAGCCTGTGTTGCGGCTACCCTTGGCAGACCCGCACAAATTTTTCTGGGCGGCCAGCTAGGCCGCCACTTCGGTAAAACGCCGGTCTGCCAGCAACTGGCTGGGACGCAGCAAAATCCAGGTGCCATCCGGCTGGACAAAACCCCCGTCTGCATATGGCGCGAGCCTGTCGGGGATATCATTCAGGTTTCTGGTATATGTATCTATTTTGAAATGGCGCATGCCATAAACACGGTCAACTGTCAGGCCAACAAACATACCCATCATATCAATCACCATCACCCGCTGCTGCTTTGCTGAACCGGATAATTTGTCACCCAGGAACGCTGACAGTTTGACGATAGGCAATAATCTTCCCCGCAGGTTTGCTATTCCCAGCACCCAGCGCTTCACCCTGGGCACTCGCGTGTATTGTGGCAATTCAACAATTTCGGTGAGCTCCTCAAGTGCAACTACCAGATTGATACCGAGTATTGAAAAGCACACCACCTTGCAGGCTGGGACGATATCCTGCTGCGCTGGCAATCCGCGTTGCGTGCTATTAAACCGCTGCGACAGGGATAGAAGCGTATTGAACGGTGAACTGACCATGGCTCTCTAGCAACCCGTATTCAACGGATCACTTCCTTCAGAATACTGATGAGATCTTTTTCATTAACTGGTTTGGTGAGATAGGCCTTGGCACCCTGGCGCATACCCCAGACCTTATCGGTTTCCTGGTCCTTGGTGGTAACAATGATCACGGGAATATGCTCTGTCTCGCTGGCCTTGCTCAACTGGCGGGTCGCCTGAAAACCATTGACACCGGGCAACACAATATCCATCAAAATGGCATCCGGTTGCTCTCTCAGGGCCATGCTATAACCGGCTTCACCACTATCTGCCGCCAGCACCTCATAGCCATTTTTTTCCAGCATGCCCGTGAGTCGATGTGTCTCAGTGGGCGAATCATCAATGATCAGTACTCTCGCCATACGCGCCCCCATCCGGGATATCGGTAGTTTGTTCCGCTGTTGCATCCGGGGCAGCCGCTCGGGGAGCAAACCTCTCCAGCGCCTCAAATAGCTCAGCTTTGCTGAATGGCTTGGTGAGGTAGTCATCAGCCCCCACAATCCGCCCTTTTGCCTTGTCAAACAAGCCATCCTTGCTCGACAGCATAATGACGGGTGTAAATTTAAAGTGGCTGTTATTCTTGATCAGGGCACAGGTCTGATAGCCATCCAGTCGGGGCATCATGATATCGACAAAAATGATATCAGGCCTGGTATCGGCAATTTTGGAAAGCGAGTCAAAACCGTCAATAGCCGTAATCACCTCGCACCCAGCTTTGCTGAGCAGCGTTTCCGCTGTACGGCGGATGGTATTGCTATCATCAATGACCATCACTTTAAGGCCGCTTAATTGCTCTTCCATTGTTCTTTGTCCCAATTTTTGATTCCCACAAGTCCGTGCCACATGGATGGACTTATGTAACACAATCATGAGGTTTTATCTATAACCGCCTGTTGGGATTGGCCACCGGGCACCATTTTTAACATCAGGTATTGCGCTGACATGGCACTGGCCTTAAGTTACTGCCATAAATCGCAAACCCGCAAGGCTATCATAAATAACATGCCCACCCTGATGACGTGACACAGGTAACAATTATGACTAGGACACTCGGCGTGGTCATGGATGCCATCGATAGCATCAACCCGAAAAAAGATACCACACTGGTGCTATTGCTCGCGGCTCAGAAGCGCGGCTGGCAGCTTATGCTAATGGAGCAATCCGACCTTGCGCTGGAGAGCGGTAAACCCACTGCAAGGATGACCCCCCTCAGGGTCAGAGATGATCTGCTGGACTGGTTCTCGCTGGATGAGCCCCAACGACGACCCCTGTCAGAACTGAATGTCATACTGATGCGCAAGGATCCGCCTTTCGACAGCGAGTACATCTACTCCACTTACCTGCTGGAAGCGGCGGAAAAACTTGGCGTACTGGTCGTCAATAAACCCCAGGGGTTGCGAGACTGCAACGAAAAAGTGTTTGCCTCGCTGTTCCCTCAATGTGCGCCCCCTCTGCTGGTCAGCCGCGATGCAGTGATGCTCAAGCAATTTCACAAGACCCACAATAATGTGGTGTATAAACCCCTGGACGGCATGGGTGGCACCGCCGTATTTCAAGTTCGTGCCGATGACCCGAATATCAACGTCATCATCGAGACACTGACCATAAATGGCAGTCGCACCATCATGGCACAGAAGTTCATTCCCGAGATTCGCCAGGGTGACAAGCGCATCCTGATGGTGGATGGTGTACCGATACCCTTTTCCCTGGCCAGAATCCCACCTGAAGGTGACATCAGAGGCAACCTAGCTGTGGGCGGCAGAGGCGTAGTACAACCGCTCACCGAAAGAGATCAATGGATTGCAGCACAGGTTGGTCCAGTGCTGCGGGAGAGAGCCATTTTGTTTGCCGGGCTGGATGTGATCGGCGACTATCTGACGGAAATCAATGTCACCAGTCCCACCTGTGCACGGGAAATTGACCGGGCTGAGTCTACCGATATTGGCGGCAAACTGATGGATGCGATAGAGGCAAGACTGATCTGATGCCTGTCGCCATGCCGGAAATTCAACCAGAGCACCAGTCCGATCGGTTGGGGTTTTCAATCTTCCTGGCTGTGGCCATCCACGCCATGATTATTTTTGGTATCGGCTTTAAACTCCAGCAACAACAATCACCGGCTCCCACTCTGGAAGTGACTCTGGCCCAACATCACCATGACATTATCGACGAAACACCGGACTTCCTCGCCCAACAACAGCAACAGGGCAGCGGCAAAGAGCAGGAGATGGACTTGCTCACCACCGATCAGCGCCCGGAGCTCAGCGCCCAACAACAGCAGTCCCCGGCCTCTCTACTCGAACAACAGCGGCAACAGACACCTCGGGACGCGGTCACCCTGATATCAACCACCCATGGTGAAAGCGCACCGACAGAACCGGCTCAAGAAGCCAAAGAGGGTGATGCCGCCGTGCAATCACCGCCTGCCATGACGCCAGAATTTGCCAGCCTGCAAGCCAAACTGGATGAAAAAAAGCGTGAATACAGCACGCTGCCCAATGTCTTGCGGGTCACCTCCGCCAGCACCAAGGCTGCTGAGTATGCCGCCTACCTCCAGTACTGGATTGATCGTATCGAAGTCATCGGCAATAACCATTACCCGGAAGAAGCCCGCCGCAAGGCAATTTTTGGCGACCTCCGGCTGGCGGTGACACTATTGCCAGACGGCACAGTGGAAAAAATAGAAATTCTGCTCAGTTCAGGACAGAGAGTGCTGGATCTGGCAGCAGTAAGAACCGTACGCATGGCATCCCCGTTTGCGCCTTTTCCGCCAGAGATGAAACAGTGGGATAAACTGGAAATTATTCGCACCTGGCAATTTGAGCCCGGGCACCGACTCAACACCCAGTAATCACCATCGTGACAATAATGCACTACCTTTACTTGTTTTCTGTCGCAGTGCACCCATAATCCTAATATGGGTTCAATATCGTCCAATCAGCATTTCGAAAGCCTGAGCAACCATTTCCTGGTGGCCATGCCGGGCCTTCACGACCCAAATTTCTCTCACGCCGTCATTTACGTTTGTGAGCACGGTCCCGGCGGCGCCATGGGACTGGTCATCAATAACCCACTGGATGTACCGATCAGCCAGATTTTTGAACAATTTGAGCTGGGTTATTCACCACACATCGGCACCCAGCCCCTGTTGTCCGGAGGACCCGTGCAAATTGAACGGGGTTTTGTACTACACCGGGCAGGCGAAAGGCAGTGGGAGTCCACCCAAACTATTTCCGGTGAAGTCAGCCTTACCGCTTCACGGGATATCATCTCGGATATCGCCATCGAACGAGGTCCAAGCGAACTGATTATTACCCTGGGGTATGCGGGCTGGGGGCCGGGCCAACTCGAGGAAGAGCTGGCCCACAACGCCTGGCTCACTGTCCCGGGCGATGCCGACATACTCTTTAATACGCCCTTTGAACGGCGAGCCTCGGCAGCAGCGGCAAAGATCGGGATTGACCTGAACATGCTGAGCACTGATGCCGGACACGCCTGATCCAAACGCTATGTCAGAAAAGCCGGTGACGCTGTTAGCGTTTGATTTTGGTACCGGCCAGATTGGTGTTGCGGTGGGTCAGAGTCTAACCGGTAGCGCCAATCCACTGACGGTGCTCAGAGCCCGCGACGGTATTCCCAACTGGGAGCAGATTGCCGGACTGCTGGCTGAGTGGCAACCGGATCAGTTGCTCGTGGGCCTGCCACTGAACATGGACGGCTCAGAGAGTGCATTTTGCCAGCGGGCAAGAAAATTTGCCCGGCGGCTCAATGGTCGCTTTGGCCTGAAAGTCGCCATGGTAGATGAGCGTCTTTCAACGTTTGAAGCCAGGGGACAGTCAAAAAATCACGCCATGCGACGCACGGGCAGTTATCAGCAATCACTCGTGGATGATCTGGCCGCCGTGATTATACTCCATACCTGGTTGTCAGACCCGTCACTGGCACAGGCGCCCTGATACGAGTCAGAAACGATTGATATGGTCATTGCTGTCTTCCTCTACCTGCAACTCGTCGGCAGCATTGGACAGGTAACTGGCATCGGTTTCTGACTGGAGTTTAATGAGCAGGCGCAAATCATTCTTCGAATCAGCGTAGGTCATGGCATCCTCATAGGTGATCAAACCTTCGTCATAAAGGGCATAAAGCGCCTGATCAAAGGTCTGCATTCCCTGTTCGGTGGAGCGCGTCATCAACTCTTTAAGCTTGTGAACCTCACCCTTGCGGATCAGATCACCCACCAACGGTGTGTTAATCAGGATTTCAATGGCGGCGCGGCGGCCACTACCATCGGCCAGAGGGATCAGTTGCTGGGCAATCAGGGCCCGCATATTGAGCGACAAATCCATCCATAACTGGCCGTGACGCTCAGCAGGAAAAAAGTGCAGAATTCTGTCCAGCGCCTGGTTGGCATTGTTGGCGTGCAGGGTGGCCAGTACCAGGTGACCGGTTTCGGCAAAGGTAATCGCATGCTCCATCGTCTCACGAGTACGGATCTCGCCGATCAGAATGACATCCGGTGCTTGGCGAAGGGTATTGCGCAAAGCAACCTCAAAAGACTCCGTATCGATGCCAACTTCCCGCTGGGTAACAATGCAGCTTTCATGGCGGTGTACAAACTCAATCGGATCCTCGACGGTAATAATATGGCCACGACTGTTGCGATTGCGATGGCCAACCATTGCCGCCAGCGAGGTGGATTTACCGGTGCCGGTAGCACCCACAAAGATAATGATACCGCGCTTGGTCATCACCAGATCATTCAAAATCGGTGGCAATAGAAGCTCTTCCACTGTGGGGATAATAGTCTCAATCCGGCGGAGCACCATGCCCGCTTCGTTGCGCTGGAAGAAGGCACTAACCCTGAAACGACCCACCCCTTGGCGGCCAATGGCAAAATTGAGCTCTTTCTTTTCACGAAACTCAAGCCGCTGCTTCTCATCCATGATGCTTTCAACCACTTGATGAGCCTGCTCCGGCGACAGCGGCGTTTTGCCCACCGGCACAATGGTGCCGTTAATTTTGATACTGGGAGCCACAGCGGCAGTAATAAACAGGTCTGAAGCCCCTTTTTCCACCATCAACTTAAGTAGTACATCAAAGTCCATTACATTCTCCGCAACTCAAATGCTGTTTATTCCAAACAGCGCAGGCAGTTAGTACCGGCAAATCACACTAGAACTCATCCGGTATTTTGGCTTTTTCGCGGGCTGTCTCGCGGGTGATTACTTTCTGGGCTACCAGCCTGTGCAGATTCTGATCCATGGTTTGCATGCCGTGTGATGCCCCTGTCTGAATAGCGGAGTACATCTGGGCAATTTTTTCCTCGCGAATCAGGTTGCGGATTGCCGGTGTGCCAATCATGATTTCGTGGGAAGCGACACGGCCACCACCAATTTTCTTCATCAGCGTTTGTGAAATTACCGCCTGCAGTGATTCGGACAGCATGGCCCTCACCATGGATTTTTCAGCCGCCGGGAACACATCCACAATACGGTCGATGGTTTTTGCTGCCGAAGTGGTGTGGAGCGTACCAAACACCAGGTGGCCGGTTTCCGCCGCCGTCAGCGCCAACCGGATCGTCTCCAGATCCCGCATCTCCCCCACCAGAATAATATCGGGATCTTCCCGCAGAGCAGACCGTAGCGCCTCGCTGAAGCCGTGGGTATCACGGTGGACTTCCCGTTGGTTAACCAGGCACTTTTTACTTTCGTGAACAAATTCGATGGGGTCTTCAATGGTGAGGATGTGCTGATAGCGGTTCTCGTTGACGTAATCCATCATTGCAGCCAGCGTCGTGGACTTGCCCGAGCCCGTCGGCCCCGTGACCAGTACCAGCCCCCGTGGCAGCATGGCGAGATTGCGAAACACCTGTCCCAGCCCCAGATCCTCCAGCGTCAACACCCGGGAGGGGATGGTACGAAAGACCCCCGCAGCCCCCCTGTTCTGATTAAACGCATTGACCCGAAAGCGGGCGACACCAGGCACTTCAAACGAGAAATCTGTCTCCAGAAACTCTTCATAATCGCGACGCTGTTTGTCGTTCATGATGTCGTAGATTAACTGGTGGACCTCCTTGTGCTGCATGGGGGGGAGGTTCACCCGCCGCATATCACCATCAATCCTGATCATCGGGGGCAGACCACCTGAAAGGTGCAAATCTGACGAACCCTGTTTTACGCTAAAAGCCAGCAGTTCCGTAATATCCATGCGTTAATCCTGTTATTCTGGGTTAATCTACTGCTCTACTGAAAGCCGTGCTGCCGGCCAATGACAAGTATATGCATAATATAGCCGACAATCTCAACCGACTTCACCGACAGATTCAACAAATCGCTGAACGGGCAGGGCGCGATGCGGATAAAATCCAACTGCTTGCGGTCAGCAAGGGCCAGCCCGCTACCGCAATCCGTACAGCCTATGAGCTGGGTCATCAGCGCCACTTCGGCGAAAACTATCTCCAGGAGGCGCTGGAGAAGCAGCGGGCACTGGCGGACCTGACCGATATCTGCTGGCATTTCATCGGGCCACTACAGTCCAACAAAACCCGAAAAGTGGCAGAACAATTTGATTGGGTGCACAGCGTTGATCGGTACCGTGTGGCAGAACGCCTCAATACCCAGCGCCCCGCAACCCGGGGGCCCCTGAATGTCTGCCTGCAGGTGAATATCGACAGCGAGGCAAGCAAGTCCGGCATCGCGGTGGCAGCGCTGCCAACCCTGGCAGAAAAAATCATTGAATTGCCTCACCTTAACCTCCGCGGGCTGATGTGTATCCCGCGCAGTCAACCCGACTTGCAACGACAACGAATGGCCTTTGCCCAACTGGCAACACAACTGAACACACTTCGGCACTCCACCCGGCTGGCCAGATTGGATACACTCTCGATGGGCATGTCGGATGACCTTGAGGCGGCCATTCTTGAGGGATCCACCATCGTGCGTATTGGCACAGCCATTTTTGGCCCCCGGCAAACCCCTGGGTAACCATCCACAACCTTTCGATTAAGGAAACATCTGTGAACAAACCCACACTGACTTTCATCGGTGGCGGCAATATGGCCAACAGCCTGATTGGTGGCCTCATCGCCAAAGGCTATCCGGCAGACGCCATTACTGTCACCGATCCACTGGAGGCCAACCGCCAGCAATTGGCCAGCACCTTCGGCGTTCAAACCTCAACCGATAACATGGCCGCTGCAGCCAAAGCCGAGGTCATTCTGCTGGCCGTAAAACCACAGGTCATGAAAACCGTGACCGAAACAATCACCGGCGCTCTGGGTCACCGACCTCTGATTATTTCGATTGCAGCGGGGATATCCATGGCGTCACTGGAGCAGTGGCTGAGTGCCGACCTGCCGATTGTTCGCTGTATGCCCAACACGCCGTCACTGGTTCAGACCGGTGCCGCCGGCCTGTTTGCCAACGGGCAGGTATCCGACGATCAAAAACAGCTCACCAGTGATATTCTCAATGCCGTGGGGACTTCCTGCTGGTTGCAGACAGAAGCAGAGATTGATGCCGTGACCGCAGTTTCAGGCAGTGGTCCCGCCTATTACTTCCTGATCATGGAAATCATGCAGGAAATCGGCGAAGAGCTCGGACTGTCGCCGGAAGTTTCGCGGCAACTCACCTTGCAAACTGCCCTTGGGGCGGCAAAAATGGCCATCAGCAGCGATGTTGATGCCGCCGAATTGAGGCGGCGGGTCAGCTCCCCCGGCGGCACGACGGAGCGCGCTATAGAGGCTTTCGAAGCCGGCAATCTGAAAACACTGTTTCGTGAGGCAATGAATAGCGCGGTGAAACGCGCAGCAGAGATGGCCGACGAACTGGCAAACTAACCGTCAAAAAACAAGGCAACCTATGAGTACATTTACCCAGGCCGGCACTTTTCTGGTTCAATCCCTCGGCAGCTTTTACCTGGCGGTGGTGATGCTGCGCTTTCTCCTCCAGCTCTCCCATGCCGACTTCTACAATCCGATTTCCCAGTTCCTGGTGAAGGCCACCCATTTGCCCAGCAAACCCCTGCGCAAGCTGTTTCCCACCTATCGGCATTTTGATCTGGCCAGCATCGCGCTGGCGCTGCTATGCCAATGGCTGGTAATTCAGCTTACCGCTTCGATCAACGGCCTCGGCATGATGAACATTCTGTCGGCCCTGGCCTGGGGCGCGGTGGGCGCCATTTATCTTGTGTTGAACCTGTATCTCTACGGTCTGCTGATCGTCATTATCGTCAGCTGGGTGGCACCACAGAGCAATCACCCCGCGCTGACACTGCTAAACCAGCTGATTCGTCCCGTTATGGCACCCTTTCAGCGGATTATCCCGCCGCTGGGTGGCCTGGACCTATCACCCATTTTCATGTTTCTGGTGATCAATATGCTGCAGATTTTTGTGCACGGTGCAGCCAGGTCACTGCAGGTGCCCTCCGGCCTTGTGCCCGGCATCTGATGGGAGAACACTACCGGTGGCAAGAGGGCTGTCTGCTGTTGCACTGCCGGCTGCAACCACGAGCGTCCAAAGATGAAATTGTCGGACTTCAGGGAGACCGTCTGAAGATCCGGATTACCGCACCGCCGGTGGATGGCAAGGCCAACCAGCATTTGATTGCCCTGGTCAGCCGCTGGTTCGGCACACCCAAATCCGCCGTCAGCCTGCTGCAGGGAGAGACCGGTAGACAAAAAACATTGCGGATTGAAAGTCCGACCCGGCTGCCCGACAGGGCAGCTATTGAGCGGCCAGAGATTTAACCGCCTGGGTGTGCCAGCGCCATTTTCTGCACCCGGACCAAATCGGCAATACCGTGCTTGGCCAGCAACATCATTTCCTGCAGTTCTCCTTCGGTAAACGGTGCCGCCTCAGCCGTGCCCTGAATTTCGATAAAACCACCACTGCTGTTCATGACCACATTCATGTCTGTTTCCGCCGTCGAATCTTCTGCGTAATCAAGATCCAGCACTGGCACACCCTTATAAATGCCTACCGAAACCGACGCCACCATATTGGTCAGGGGATTGGTCTTGATTTTACCGCGCTCCTGCAAGTGACTAACTGCATCGGCAAGCGCGACACAGGCGCCGGTGATAGAGGCGGTACGAGTGCCACCGTCGGCCTGAATCACATCACAGTCCACCGTAATGGTATGCTCACCCAGCGCCTTCAAATCCATGGCCGCCCGCAGTGAGCGGCCAATCAGGCGCTGGATTTCAAGGGTTCTGCCACCCTGACGCCCTCTTGACGCCTCGCGGGCCATACGCTCACCGGTGGAACGGGGCAGCATACCGTATTCAGCGGTCACCCAACCCTGCCCCTTGCCGCGCAGAAAGCGTGGTACAGAGGACTCGACACTGGCGGTGCAAATGACTTTGGTTTCACCAAACTCCACCAAGACAGATCCCTCTGCATGCCGGGTGTAACTGCGGGTGAGCTTTACAGCACGGAGCTGCTCGGGACGACGGCCACTGGGTCGGGACATGGAAAAATTCCTGTAGTATTTTGAAGTAGAAAAGAGGCTGGCATTCTAACCGAATTGTCGACCGTATGTGGCGCCGTGTTACCATAGATCGTCAATTCCACCCTTCTCCCGGAGATTCCCATGCCCAGCAGCATGACTGCCTTTGCCCGCCACAGTATCGAGTGCCACTGGGGCACCGCCGCCTGGGAAATCCGCTCTGTCAATCACCGCTATCTGGAAACCGGTTTCAGAATGCCGGAAACCGTCAGGGATCTTGAAGCGACCCTGCGCGAACTGACCCGAAAACACCTGCAACGTGGCAAGGTGGACTGCACCCTGCAACTCAATATCGCCAAACAATCCGGTGAAGTAGCCATCAATCAACCCTTGGCAGAGCAATATATTACCGCCAGCGAACAACTGGCCCGCCTGATGGCTGATCCCGCAAAAATCTCACCGCTGGACATCTTGCGCTGGCCGGGGGTGCTCAGTGAACCCGAGATCGACCGGGAGGAGCTCAAGAACACACTGCTGCGATTGTTTGAAGAGACACTGGATCAACTGGTGGAGGGCCGTCGACGGGAAGGTGGAAAACTCGGTGAACTGGTCGAACAGCGACTGGACGGCATTGCCGTGCAGCTGGCTACCGTGCGATCGCGATTGCCGGAACTGCTGGCCGCCCAGCGCCAGAAGCTGATTGACCGACTGCAAGAGGTGAGCACCGATCTCGATCAGAACCGACTGGAACAGGAGCTGGTGTTGATTGCACAACGGGCCGACGTGGACGAAGAACTGGACCGGCTGGATACCCACCTGGGTGAAATCCGCCGGGTGTTGCAACGCCAGGAACCGATTGGCCGGCGCCTGGACTTCCTCATGCAGGAACTCAACCGCGAAGCTAACACCCTGTCCTCAAAAGCCATTGCCACTGATACCACCAACGCAGCGATCGAGCTGAAAGTCCTGATCGAACAGATGCGCGAGCAGATCCAGAATATTGAATAAGCAGCGGTTCTCTTGGCCTGATGCCGCGATACTGGTCACACACCCGCCGATAATTCAATAAAAGCGCCGCCTCTCTGATGCAGTCAATGCGCGATTACGTTATTGTAGCAACCTTCAAATCTGGTGATGCGTCACCAACCTGCAGCGACCAAAAAACTGGTGGAGCATCGGATATCAATGTCGACAACAGGTACTCTGTACACGGTATCAGCACCTTCCGGTGCCGGAAAAACCAGCCTGGTAAATGCGCTTTTACAGCAGTGTCGGGACATCTGTGTTTCCATCTCCCACACCACCCGACCAATGCGACCCGGCGAGCAAGACGGTATCAACTATCACTTTGTCGATCAGGCAACGTTCAGCACCATGCTCAGGGAAAATGCGTTCCTTGAACATGCCAGGGTATTCAATAACTATTACGGCACGTCGCGTAGCTGGGTAGAACAAACACTCGCCCAAGGGCTCGATGTTATCCTGGAAATTGACTGGCAGGGTGCTGCACAAATCCGTCGTCTGATCCCCGGCTGTATCGGCATTTTCATCCTGCCGCCGTCACTGGCCATTCTCGAACAACGTCTTAACGGTCGCGGACAGGATGAGCCCGCCATCATTCGCCAACGGCTGGCAGAGGCGCAACTGGAAATGTCCC
This sequence comes from uncultured Porticoccus sp., assembly GCF_963975625.1. NCBI lineage: Bacteria > Pseudomonadati > Pseudomonadota > Gammaproteobacteria > Cellvibrionales > Porticoccaceae > Porticoccus > uncultured Porticoccus sp. The sequence goes on along the minus strand of NZ_CAXBHS010000016.1, from coordinate 17,828 downwards.
ACTATACGGAAGCGGACTTTCTGGTGATTAATGACCATTTCGACACGGCCCTGACGGAACTCCTGTCAATTATCATCAGTCACCGACTGAAACTGGGCGCTCAGCGCCAGCGCAACAGCAAATTACTCAAGGATTTGTTGTCCTGATACCCGCAATTTTGTAAACTGGAAGTCGCCGTGGCATTGCCGCGGCTTTTTGTCTACACAGATTGTCAATCAATAACATCCCACTTAAATAAAGAAACGGAATCAAATATGGCCCGTATCACTGTCGAAGATTGCCTTGATCATGTGGAGAACCGCTTTGAACTGGTCATGGTCAGCTCCAAGCGGGCACGCCAGCTCGCTGTCGGTGGCAAGCAACCAAATCTGCCCTGGGAAAATGACAAACCCACCGTCATGGCATTGCGCGAAATTGAAGAGGGTTTCATTGATGCAAGCATTCTGAAGCAGAAAGAAGAACCCGAAGAAATGCTGTTGGAATATGGTGATTTTGAAGATACCTCAGCTCCCGAGCTACCAGTAGCCCCTGAAACCGAGTAAACCGTGACCGGGGGAAGCCTTGCAAGCCGTTGATGCACTAAGCAACAAGCTCTCCTCCTACCTCGAACAGCAAGAAGTCCAGGCTATTCTCGACGCCTATCAGTTCGCGACTGGCTGCCACGAAGGTCAGTTGCGCCAGAGCGGCGAACCCTACATCAGCCACCCCCTCGCTGTCGCCAACATTCTCGCAGACATGCATCTTGATGCAGAAAGCCTGATGGCGGCCATGCTCCACGATGTCATTGAAGATACCGGCGTCAGCAAGGAAGACCTCGCTGGGCGCTTTGGTTCCACCGTCGCTGAGCTGGTGGACGGTGTGAGCAAGCTTACTGAAATTGAGTTTGCTTCCCGAGCCGAGCAGCAAGCAGAAAACTTTCAGAAAATGACCCTGGCCATGGCCAGGGATATCCGGGTTATGCTGGTGAAACTGGCTGACCGGCTCCACAACATGCGCACCCTTAAAGTGCTCAGCGCAGCCAAACGGCGGCGGATCGCCAGGGAGACTCTGGACATTTACGCCCCCATTGCCCAGCGACTGGGGATCAACGATATTCGTGTGGAATTTGAGGATCTCGGCTTTGCGGCGATGTACCCGATGCGCCATCAGCGCCTGCGGGTGGCGCTCAAATCCGCTCGCGGCAATCGCAAGCACATTGTTGAAGAAATCAAGGACAGCATTGAAATTCGTCTCGACAAGGAGCTGATCTCTGCCGAGGTCACAGGTCGGGAGAAACATCTCTGGAGCATCTACCAGAAGATGAAGATCAAACGAAAATCCTTTCGCGATATCATGGACGTCTTTGCCTTTCGCATCGTGGTGGAGACAGTGGATGACTGTTATCGCACGCTGGGCGTGATCCACAATCTGTTCAAACCGGTACCCGGTGAGTTTAAAGATTATGTTGCCATCCCCAAGGTAAACGGCTACCAGTCCTTGCACACGGTATTGATCGGCATGCACGGGGTGCCTATCGAAGTGCAGATCAGAACCCGGGACATGGATGCCATGGCCAACTTCGGTATCGCCGCCCACTGGCTTTACAAGTCACGCGAGGAAGGAAACCCCAGAACCAGTCGCTGGGTACAGGGACTGCTGGAAATCCAGCAAAAGGCGGGGAATTCACTGGAATTTATCGAACACGTTAAAGCTGACCTGTTTCCCGATGAGGTCTATGTCTTCACGCCAGGCGGCCAGATTATTTCATTGCCCTCGGGGGCGACGCCGGTCGACTTTGCCTACGCAGTTCATACCAATGTGGGCAACACCTGTGTAGCCAGCAAAATTAACGGACAGCTAACCTCCCTCTCCGAACCCCTGGAAAGTGGCTGCAAAGTGACCATCATCAACGCCAAGGATGCGCAGCCCAATCCCTCCTGGCTGAATTTTGTCGTGACGGCCAAAGCCCGCAGTGCCATCCGCCACTTCCTGAAACATCAGCAGCACGAAGAATCCGTTGATCTGGGCAAACGCCTACTCGACCGGGCACTGGAGACTTTTGGCAGCAACTATAAAAATATCCGAAAATCCTGGATCAAGCGTCTGCTGGTTGAAACCGGTGCCGCCAATTTTGAAGAAGTTCTGGAGCAAATTGGTCTCGGCAACCGTCTTGCCTACGGCGTTGCCAATCTGATGGCGCCACCCTCAATGCGTAAGACTTACGTCCCCGAGGAATTTGAATCACCCATTATGATCGACACCAGCGACGGGCTCATCATCAGTTATGCCCGTTGCTGCCACCCGATTCCCGGCGATCCGATTCTCGGCCATCTCAGCCCTGGCCGGGGCCTTGTGGTACACCGTGAGTCCTGTAAAAACCTCAATGAAATTCGCACCAATGTCGAAAAGTGCATGGCGCTGAACTGGTCTCCCAGGGTCAAGGGAGACTTTTCGGTGGAGTTCAAAGTGGAATTGACTTCCGAGCGGGGCATCATCGCCGCACTCGCTGCACGCATTTCCGAAAGCGAAGCCACGATTCAGCAAATCAGCATCAAGGAGAGAGATGCCCACTCCAGCGTCGTGGACTTGGTGATTGATGTCAAAGGGCGTATTCACCTGGCCAATGTGATGCGTAAAATTCGCAACTTGAAACAGGTGCAACGCGTTTATCGCACCAAGAATTAATCCTTAGAGGACAAACCCATGTTAAATAAAGCCGTCATCAGTACGGACAATGCTCCCTCCGCCATAGGCACTTACTCCCAGGCGATAAAAGTCAGTAACACCGTTTACCTGTCAGGTCAGATACCACTCGACCCCGAGAGCATGCAGGTAGTGGAAGGGGGGATTTCCGCAGAAATCGACCAGGTATTCAAAAATCTGGCCGCCGTCTGCGAGGAAGCTGGCGGCTCTCTAAAAGATATTGTCAAACTGAATATTTTCCTGACTGACATGGGCAACTTTGCCTCTGTCAATGAAGCCATGGCCCACTATTTTACTGCACCCTACCCAGCGCGGGCGGCCATTGGTGTCAAGGAATTGCCCAAAGGGGTTGGCGTGGAAATGGACGGTATTATGGTCATCTGAAAAGCCGCCTACTCCGGCGATTCGGATATCAGCGCAGCGTAGCCTTCCCTGAAAGTGGGGTAAAGAAACCGGTAGCCACTTTCTAGCAGACGTTGATTGCTACAACGCCGATTACCGGCCCGGCCGGCACTGGCTGTTGTAACAGTATCAGTCATGTTTATGTCCAATTGCTCTGCCAGCCACCGATGCACGTCATAGAGAGGCGCAGGTTCGTTATCCGTTGCAAGATAGAGGCTGTGCAGCGGCCTATCGTCCCGGTAGCGCTGTAGGAAATGCACCAGCACCCCGGCGCAATCCTCTGCATGAATGCGATTACTCCACTGAACTGGTTTTGGTGGCGCCAGCTCCCCTTTGTGTATCTGCGCCAGCATACGTCCCCGACCGGGCCCATAAACACCGGCGTAACGAATCACTACAGCGGGCACTGGCAATCTGCCAATCAACCCCTCGGCTTGAAGTAAGCGCTTACCACGATAGGATGCCGGAACAGTATCCGATAATTCATCAACCCACTCACCCCCACCCTGACCATAAACCCCCGTGCTGGACACCCAGAGCACCGGTCCAGAACACCAGCCACTGTCTCGAATCGCCTTGGCCAGCGACTCGGCACCCGCCACATAACTGGCCCGGTATCCTTCGTCACTCATCTCTCCCGGCGTCAGCGTAACGACAATGGCATCAATACCGGCTGTACGCAGCAACTCAGTGAGATGAGGGGTGTCGCAAATATCTCCCGTTACCGATGGAATTGTCGCAGGCAGCCGATCCGGATGGCGACGCATCGCCAGGCCTGTCCACCCCTCCAGCATCTGCAGCCTGTGAATGCAACGAACCCCGATGTCACCACAACCAATAAATAATACTTTCAATCGTCTTTCCTTTTTTAATTTGCTTTGGCTATTATTGGCGTAGTTAGTGGCAGGAGTACCATCGTATGACCTTAACGGAATTACGCTATATCGTCACATTGGCACAACAGCAACACTTTGGCCAGGCGGCAGAGTTATGCCATGTGAGTCAACCCACACTGAGTATCGCCGTCAAAAAACTCGAGCAGGAACTCGGGGTTGATCTTTTTGAACGCTCCAAGAACAGCGTGCGACCGACCCCCATCGGCGAGCAGGTGGTTGCCCAGGCACAAAGGGTGCTGGAGGAAAGCGCGTCCATCAAGGATATTGCCTCAGCCGGCAGAGACCAGCTCAAGGCACCACTCTATGTGGGTGCTATCTTTACCATTGGCCCATACCTGTTTCCACACTTCATTCCGGCATTGCAAAAGGCTGTGCCGCAAATGCCGCTAGTGGTAGAAGAGGGCTTTACCGCCACACTGCGACAGCGACTGCGCAAGGGGGAGCTGGACGTGATTATCGTGGCGCTGCCATTTACTGAACCCGACGTGGTTACTCAACCACTGTTCTCTGAACCTTTTGTCGTATTGATGCCCGAAGATCACCCCCTGGGCAAAAAGAAAACTATTCATCCCGTCGATCTGGACGACGAGAATGTCCTGTTGCTTGGTGAGGGCCACTGCTTTGGCGACCAGGTCAGGGAGGCCTTACCCAACCTGAACAAACACCTCGATGAAACCCAGAGCCAGATTCGCACCCACAGCGAAGGCAGCTCGCTGGAGACCCTGCGTCATATGGTCGCCTCCCGACTGGGCATTACCATTCTGCCGCAGTCCGCAGCTATCGGCGCTGGCTACAAAGACGGGTTACTGATTACCAGACCTTTTGCGGATCCGGTTCCCTGCCGAACGGTGGCACTGGCCTGGCGGGCCAGCTTTCCACGACACAAGGCAGTCGATGCACTGCGGGAAGCCATCAAAATGAACTCGCTACCCAGCTGCCCACCCTGTGCTGCATGAGCGAAGTTGTTCTTGACCAGCTACCGGTTACGCGCCTGAAGGGCGTTGGAACCCAACTTGCCATGAAACTGGCCAGACTGCGTATTCACAGTGTCCAGGACCTGCTGTTCCACTTACCCATCCGCTATCTGGATCGCACTCGAATTACGCCGATCGGTGCACTTCAACCCAACAGTGATGTCGTCATCGAAGGAGATATTCGCGGTTGCGATTTCGCTTTTGGCCGACGCCGCAGTCTGATCTGCCGGGTACAGGATCACACAGGGATTATCACTCTGCGATTTTTTCATTTCTCCACGGCCCAGCGACAAAACCTTGCCCGTGGAGGCAAGCTGCGCTGCTTTGGCGAAGTCCGTGCGGGCAGCACCGGACTTGAGATGTACCATCCCGAGTACCAATTCCTCGACGAAAATCCGGCGAAACAGCCGCTGCAACAGCATCTGACAGCGGTTTACCCCGTTGCAGAGGGTGTGAACCAACAGCGGTTGCGAACCATTATTGACCAGGCACTTGCCCTACTGAGCGACCGATCACTGACAGAATTTCTTGAACAGGACAACGCAGCTCCGTCCCTGGGAGACGCCATAAAATTTCTTCACCAACCCCCGGCCGATGCCCCACTCGATCTGCTGGCCAGTGGCGAACACCCGGCCCAACAACGGCTGGCTTTTGAAGAAATGCTGGCACACCAGCTCAGCTTACTGCGGCTTCGGCAAGCCATCAGACAACACCGGGCCCCTGAGCTGAAAGGGGATGATACGGTGCTGTTGGAATTTCTGGAATCCCTGCCATTTCCGCTGACCAACGCCCAGCAGCGGGTCAGTCAGGAAATCAAGCAGGACCTGGAGAAGCCCAGTCCGATGTTACGGCTGTTACAGGGCGACGTGGGCTCCGGAAAAACCGTCGTCAGCGCAATAGCAGCATTACAATGTGTCGCCAGTGGGCGGCAGGTGGCCCTGATGGCACCCACTGAGATACTGGCCGAGCAGCACCGCAATAATTTCACCCGATGGTTGGAACCACTGGGTATTCAAATCGCCTGGCTCACGGGCAAAGTCAAGGGCAAGGCCCGCGAAAGACAGCTGGCCATGATCGGCACTGGCGATGCTCAGATTGCCATCGGTACCCATGCACTTTTTCAGGATCAGGTCCAGTTCCACGGCCTCGGTCTGATCATCATCGATGAACAGCATCGGTTTGGTGTGCACCAACGTCTTGCCCTGCGCAACAAGGGACAGCATGGCCAGATCCCCCACCAGCTGGTGATGACCGCAACACCGATACCCCGGACCCTCGCGATGAGCGCTTACGCGGATCTTGACTGCTCCATCATCGATGAGCTGCCACCGGGGCGCTCACCGGTCAGCACCGTCGTCATTTCCAACCAGCGTCGTCTTGAGGTGGTAGAGCGGGTGCGCAATGCCTGCGCGCAGGGATGCCAGGCCTATTGGGTCTGCACCCTGATTGAAGAATCGGAATTACTCGAAGCGGAGGCTGCGGAAGCAACTGCAGATGCCTTGCACCTGTTGTTGCCCGAGTTGCCTATTGGGCTCATTCACGGCAGACTCAAACCGGCCGAAAAGGCTGCCACCATGTCGGCCTTTAAAGCGGGAGAAATCCAACTACTGGTTGCCACCACAGTGATCGAAGTGGGTGTTGACGTGCCCAATGCCAGCTTGATGGTCATCGAAAATCCGGAGCGATTAGGACTGGCACAATTGCATCAACTGAGGGGACGGGTGGGCCGTGGCCAGGCGGAAAGTTATTGTGTCCTGCTCTACAGCCCACCACTCTCCGCCGCTGGCAGTCAGCGCTTGGCTATCATGCGACAAACCAACGATGGGTTTCAGATTGCCGAGAAAGATCTACAGCTGCGCGGTCCCGGCGAAGTGCTGGGCACCCGGCAAACCGGCGATGTTATGCTGCGTATCGCTGACCTGCAACGCGACGGCCACATGCTACCGAAAATCCGGAGCACCGCCGAAAAGATGCTCGCAAAAAGTCCCGACCGGGTGTCCGCCATTATTCGTCGCTGGCTGGGGGAAACCGATCATTTCAGCCAGGTTTAGGTTCATACTGAATCATTCGTCATTTTACTTGAGCAAAAATGTGACATTTATGTGACAGATTCTTATACTCGCGCCCTACAACGAACAGAGGACATCTCATGGTTTTCAGCAATCCTCTCTCCAACCTCTTTGGCAAATCCCCCATCAGTCCCCTGCAAGCCCATATGACGGTGGTGGTTTCCTGTACCGAGAAACTCGCCGATTTTCTGGCTGCAGCGATTGCGGAAAACTGGCAACAGGCCGACAAGGTGTTTGACGAAATGTCAGACCTGGAGCATCAGGCCGATGTTATGAAGCGGGAACTTCGTCTGCAATTGCCCAAGAGCCTGTTTATGCCAATGGATCGTACCGATCTGCTTAACATGCTCAGCCAGCAGGATCGCATTGCCAACCGCTCCAAGGATATCGCCGGCCTGATGCTTGGCCGAAAAATGGTAATCCCGGAACCTCTGCAGGAAAAAATGAGCGAATTTGTCGGGTCGGCCATTGAAGCCTGCCGCCAGGCCCACAAGGCCATCAATGAGCTCGATGAACTGCTCGAAGTCGGTTTCAGCGGCAAGGAAGTGGACTTTGTGGAAAACCTGATCCACGACCTGGATAAGCTGGAAGACAGAAGTGATCACCTCGAGCAGACTATCCGGCATCATCTGTTCAAACTTGAACTCGATTTACCCCCGATCAACGTGATATTTCTTTATCAAGTCATCGATATCATTGGCGAAGTCGCCGATCTGTCTCAGAGTGTGGGCGGCAAACTACAGTTGCTTCTCGCCCGGTAACCAAAACCAGAAAACGGGAATTCAAACCAATGACCCTACTTGCTGAACACGGTCAGTTATTGATTATCCTCGCCTGTGTATTTGGCGTATTTATGGCCTGGGGAGTCGGGGCCAACGACGTAGCCAACGCCATGGGCACCTCGGTGGGCTCCAGGGCATTGACTGTCAAACAGGCCATACTTATTGCCATGGTCTTTGAGTTTGCCGGTGCCTATCTGGCGGGCGGTGCCGTCACTGACACCATACGCAAAGGCATCATTGATCCGTCGGTACTGGCCAACTCACCGGAACTCCTGGTCTTCGGCATGATGTCGGCTCTACTGGCTGCGGGAACCTGGCTGATGTTGGCCAGCATCATGGGCTGGCCGGTCTCGACCACGCATTCCATCGTGGGTGCCATTGTTGGCTTTGCAGCCGTGGGAATTTCTGTGGATTCAGTCAATTGGGGCAAGGTGGGCAATATCGTCGCCAGCTGGGTCGTCTCACCATTGCTGGCGGGGGCTCTCTCTTACATGCTGTTTCGCAGTGTACAAAAGCTTATCCTGACCCAGGACGACCCGTTTATGCGGGCCAAGAAAATTATCCCTTTTTATATGTTTGCCGTCGGCTTCCTGATTGCCATGGTGACCATGCTAAAAGGCGTCAAATATGTTTTCCGGGACATGGGTATCAGCCTCTCTTTCGGCCAATGCACGCTGATTGCCATTGTGATTGGCCTGCTGGTCATGGCTCTGGGAACCCTGCTACTGCAACGGGTTAAACGGGATGAAGCAGCGGAAAAAAACAACCGGTTTGCCAGTGTGGAGCGGGTTTTTGCCGTGCTGATGATCTTCACCGCCTGCGCCATGGCATTTGCCCATGGTTCCAATGATGTGGCCAATGCGGTCGGTCCACTGGCAGCCGTCGTCAGCGTGATCAACTCGGGGGCTGTTGAGGCACAAGCTGCAATGCCGCGCTGGATTCTGTTGCTTGGCGGGATTGGCATCATATTGGGGCTGGCCACCTATGGTTTCAAAGTCATGGGCACCGTGGGGAAAAAAATTACCGAGCTGACCCCGAGCCGGGGCTTCGCCGCCGAGTTGGGCGCGGCGGCAACCGTGGTACTGGCATCCGGCACTGGCCTGCCAATCTCCACGACGCACACGTTGGTCGGTGCCGTACTGGGTGTCGGGTTGGCCCGCGGCATCGCAGCCCTCAATCTGCGCGTCGTCGGCACGATTTTCATGTCCTGGTTAGTGACCCTGCCCGCCGGCGCCGGACTGGCCATTCTGTTCTTCTATGTAATCAAGAGCATCTTCGGCTAACGGGCGAAGCCGAAAGCCCGGCGGTGTGTCGGGCTTTGATCAAACGAGCAGGCCCTGCTCACCCTCACTTCTGGCAATGACCACCGCCCCACAGGAATCACTGAAAACGTTCACTGAGGTTCGCAACATATCCAGAATACGGTCGGTCACCAGCAACATGCCGATCGCTTCCAGCGGCAGGCCGATTACCCCGAGAATGACCGTAATCGCCACCAGACTGGCCGACGGAATCCCCGCCACCCCAATCGAAGTCAGCAGCGCCACCAGCACAATCGTAAACTGGGTGACAAAACTGAGCTCCAGACCATAGGCCTGGGCGATAAAGATAGCGGCGACGCACTCGTAGAGTGCCGTACCGTCCATATTGATGGTGGCACCCAACGGCAGCACAAAGGCACTGGTGCGATTGGATACCCCGGCATTTTTTTCCACACATTCAATCGTCACCGGCAAAGTGCCGGATGAAGAGGCCGTTGAAAAGGCGGTTAGCATGGCCGGCAACATGGCCCGGTAATGCTTCAACGGGTTCAAGCCAGCGAGTCGCAGCACCAGCGCCAAGGTCACAAAAGTATGAACCGCCAATGCCAGTACAACCGTAATAAAAAACATCATCAACGGCTGGAAGGCATCAAACCCGGTAGCCAGAATGGTTTTGGCCACCAGCCCCAACACGCCCAGCGGTGCAAATTTCATGATGAACAGAGTGATTTCCATCATGGTCTCGTAAACACCATTCCAGAAACCCAACAGGGTCTGCGCGGGTTCCTTGCTGATACGCGTCATGAACACACCGAACAACAGGCTGAAAAAAATCAGCCCCAGCATTTGTCCATCTGCCGCTGCCTTGACGATATTGGGCGGTACCATCCGCAGAAATACCCCGGTTATATCACCGACACCCCGGCCCTCAACGGCTACCAACTGGGAAGAAACCGCCTCCGGTTCGCTGAGATTGAGCCGGCTGCCCGCTGCCTCGCCGTCAATGACGCCGGGGGACAGAAGATTGACCAGCAACAGACCAATCAGGATTGCCAGCAGGCTGCTACAAAGGTAGAAACCGACGGTCTTGGCACCGAGGCGCCCCAGATTGTCACTGCCGCCCAGCCCGGCGATACCCACAATGATGGAGGACATCACCAACGGCACAATTAGCATCTTCAGCGCGTTGAGAAACAGCATCCCGATAAAGTCAAAGATACTGTAGAGACTCACACCCAGCAGGGTGGTTTTTATATCGAACAGAAGGCCGATGACGACCGCAGCAAGAATCGCAATCAACATCTGCCAGTGTAATTTTAACTTTCCCATATCTGTTCCCTGCCCCTGTTGGGTTTGCTGTCCACCGGATCGCAGCCGGTAGCCATGGTTATTTGTTTTCACCACGCAATGCGGCAACTTCGGCCTGCAACCGGCCGACTGAAGCACTTTCGGCCGGTATAGGGGTACCCGCAATCACCGCCACCTGCCGCCAGCCCGGTCGAAACGGCTTTCTGAATGCACCACCGTGACTGCGACTGAAAAAACTCTTCCAAAGTCCCTGTAGTGCCATTGGCACTACCCTTACCGGGTTTCGGGCCAGTATTTGCTCAATGCCTTTTTTAAAGGTATCGATCTCGCCATCCTCGGTGAGCTTGCCCTCCGGAAAGAGGCAGAGCAACTGACCCTTGTTCAATGCCTCATCAATCATTTCCATGGCCCGTTGATAGGCCGCCGGATCCTCACCCTTTGAACAAATCGGAATGGCACCGCCAGTGCGAAAAATAAAATTCAGTACCGGTAACTCGTAAATCGGTTTATACATGACAAAGCAAATCGGTCGCCGCACCGCACCGGCCAGCAACAGCGCATCCACATAACTGACATGATTGCAGACCAGAATGGCGGGGCCTTTCAGTGGTATCAGCTCCAGACCGCGATGTTTTACCCGGTAAAGGCTGTGGCCTATCAGCCATACCAGAAAGCGCATGGTGAACTCGGGCACCTGCAGAAAAATAAACACCGCCACGGCAATATTCATCAGCGCCAGCACCAGGAACAATTCCTCAATGCGGAAACCTGCCGCGCCGAGAAACAGAATGCCCAATAGGCTGGCCAACACCATAAAAAATGCGTTGAGAATATTGTTGCTGCCGATAATTCTGGCACGCAGCTGTGGCTCGGTGCGCGCCTGCACCATGGCGTAGAGTGGCACGATATACAAACCGCCAAAGAGTCCGAGTAGTGCTATATCCAGCAACACGCGCAATCCATCGGGACGGAGTATGAAACCGGCGACATCAACCGGGCTCTCAGCAGCGTAACCGGTGGCGGCAAAATACAGATCAATGCCAAACAGGCTGAGGCCGATAGCACCCAGCGGTACCAGGCCAATTTCCACCCGGGCACCACTCAATCGGCCACAGAGCATTGCTCCCACAGCCACGCCAACGGTAAAGGCCGAAAGTATCAGGGCAATGACCCCCGGCGTGCCCCGCAGCACGGTGATGGTGAAATTGGGCATCTGGGTCAAATAACTGGCCCCCAACATCCAGAACCAGGAAATGCCCAGAATCGCCAGAAATACAGACTGCTTTTCAGTGGCCAGCCTGATCAGCTGCCAGCTGATCCTGGGTGTATTCCAGTCAATCCTGAGTGAAGGAGCTCGGGCTTCAGCCAGCGGAATTTGTCGACTGCTGCACCATCCCGTCAGGGCCACACAGATTACAACAGTACCCACCAACCAGTATGCATTGGCCGTTCCACCCAGTAAGCTGCCGGCAATCGTACCAACCAGAATCGCCACAAAGGTCCCCATGCCCACCCGGGCGTTACCTGCCAGCAACTCATCATCACCGAGGTGCTGGGGTAAAATGGCGTACTTTACCGGCCCAAAAAACGCGGACTGCGCGCCCATCAGAAACAGCACTGCCAACAGTAGCCAGAGAGCACCGAACCAGAAGGCCGCGGCACCCAGCAGCATGATCAGGATTTCAGCCAGCTTGATACGCCGGATAATAAGCGATTTTTCGTACTTGTCAGCCAATTGGCCGGCGAGGGCAGAAAACAGGAAAAAGGGCAGAATAAACAGGCCCGCTGCCAGGTTGACGACGGTGTTAACATTGGCAGCCCCGGCGATACTGGCACTGACGATCATCACCAGAAGCGCATTTTTAAACAGATTATCGTTGAGGGCACCAAAGAACTGGGTCAGAAAAAGTGGCAGAAACCGCCGGGCTTTCATCAGTTCATTGCTGCTGTTACTCACCCGCACATCCTTTTTATTCCTCAGGCTGACATATTGCCGTTGCACCCAGTGTTATTCAATGACATTGCCCGAGCACCCCACCGCGGCACATAATCAACCACAAGCTTTGTCGGGATTACCATGAAACACCTGCTGATACTGTTTGTTGTGCTATTTCCCACCGTTGGCCTCGGTGCCGAGGGGGACGACGAGCGCTTTTGCAGTACCATCAACCTGTATCTCGAAAATGATCTGTTTGGTGAAACAGACCAACACTACACCAACGGCATCCGCTTCTCCTGTGTTTCACAGGATCTCAGCTCCTACCTCAAAGACCCTGATCTGCCCGATTGGGTCAGGGAGGCAAACCATCGACTGCGGTTTTTTCACAGCCTGAAGGATGCGGAGACCCTGCAGCGCAATCTGGTGATCAGCGCCGGGCAACTGATCTTTACTCCGGGTGAAAAAGACATCTCCACGCTGATTGAAGATGACCGGCCCTATGCCGGATACCTTTATCTCGGGTTCGCTTACCATATCCGCGACCGGGAACAGCTGGACACACTTGAACTCAACGTCGGCATGGTGGGACCCGCATCCCTGGCAGAAAATGCACAGGATCTGATTCATGATATTCGCGATATCGACAAATTTCAGGGCTGGGATCACCAATTGGAAAACGAGCTTGGGCTGCAGTTAGTCTATGAACACAAGCGGCGCTACAAGCTGGCCAAACAATGGCCAAACCAAGACGCCATTGTTCACGCCGGTGGCAGCCTCGGCAATGTGGCAACCTACCTTAATTTTGGTGCCGAGTACCGGATTGGCTGGCAGTTGCCTGAGGACTTCGGCACTGCCGCCCTACGGCCCGGTGGCGACAACAGTGCGCCAGGACGGGGCGATCGACGCCGTTGTCGTCTGCCCATCTGTGGCCTGCATGCTTTTATTTCCTTTGATACCCGATTAGTGGCACGGGATATTTTCCTGGACGGCAACACCTTCGAAGACAGCCATCGAGTTGATCGACGACCCGTGGTGGGGGATGCCGCCGTGGGCTTCAGTTTTCTGTTGTCCGGCTGGAAAGTGTCCTACGCAAAGGTGTTCCGAACCCGTGAATTTGAAGAGCAACGCAATACCCATCAGTACGGTTCCCTATCCATTACTTATTCCTGGTAAGCTTTCTTTTCAGGACAGCAACACCGATTTGGCGAAAGCGGTAATGCCATAACCGGTTACCTCGAGCCTCAACACAGAAAAATAAAACAGCTTTGCAGGCGAAATGCTAAGATCTGCGCCATGCACGATATCCCGCTCAGTCTTCCGCCCCTGTCACTTTACGTCCACATTCCCTGGTGTATCCGCAAGTGCCCCTACTGCGACTTTAACTCCCACACCAGTGACGGACACTTGCCTGAGGACCAATATGTCCAGGCTCTGATCCGTGAGCTGGAGATAGAATTGCCCTATGCACAGGGTAGAAACCTGTCCTCCATTTTTTTTGGCGGGGGAACGCCAAGCCTGTTTTCCGCCGAGAGTATCGGCAGGGTTGTTCAGGCTGCCCGACGACGCTTCGGTTTTAACGACACCATTGAAATCACACTGGAAGCAAATCCCGGCACCTTTGAGCAGACCAAATTCAATGGTTTTCGCGATGTCGGCGTCAACCGGCTGTCAATTGGTATCCAGAGTTTTAATGATCGCCACTTGACAAGACTGGGCCGGATCCACTCGGCAGAAAATGCCCACGCCGCTGTAGCAATGGCCCAATCCGCCGGTTTTGACAATATCAATCTGGACCTGATGCACGGCCTGCCGACACAAACCGAGGCGGAGGCAATAGCCGACCTGCAACAGGCCATCAAGCTCGCACCAGTGCATATTTCCTGGTACCAACTGACCATCGAACCCAACACCGAGTTTTACCGTCGCCCACCCACCCTGCCGGCTGAGGATGTGCTCGATAGCATTCAGGAAAGCGGCCATCAATTATTGGCGGATAACGGCTATTTCCAATATGAAGTCTCTGCTTTTTGTCGCGAGAAAAAATTTGCTCTGCACAACAGGAATTATTGGGAGTTTGGCGATTATCTGGGTATTGGTGCCGGGGCGCACGGTAAGATCACACTACCCGATGAGCAGCGCATTACCCGCACGGCAAAAACACGCAACCCGGGGGATTATCTGGCCAGGGGAAATTCATTTATTGCCAGCTGTAAAAACATTCCCGAAAATGAACTGGCACTGGAATTCATGATGAATGCCCTGCGTCTCAACCACGGTGTGGAAAGATTGTATTTTGAAGAGAGAACCGGTATTTCTCTTAATAAAATCAATGGAATTTGTGAAAGATTGATCGCCGCAGGTTTGCTGGAAAATTCGCCTTCACATATTGTCACGACAAAAAAAGGCCACCGGTTTCTAAACACTGTACTGGGCTATTTCAGCGAATAATCTGCTGCTTGTTTCAAAAATTTTTCAACAACAGCCCGACACATCAATGCGATCATTGCCAAAGGGCAAATCAATACCACAGCCTTTAAAAATACCCTGATGGCAGTGAAAATCACCATAAAATTCAAAATGCTCAGCAAAGCGGGTCTCCCGCAACATCCGGTAACTGTTACCGCAAACCGGAAAGTCTTTTCCCGTTTCTATTCGGTGATGGCAGTCCAGTAAAAACTGATTTTCTAAACCCGGAATAGTACCCTTGTAGATCACTGACTGGCCGTAATCTTCACAGGCCGGCTCGAGATTTTCCAGCTTGAAAAGCCGGTAGGTTGCCGAGTAAAAACGCAACGGGCCAATTTTCTGAACTATGTCAGGATTGCCAACGCTCAGCGGACGATCCTCAACCAGTCTCGGATCGGCAAAACCGACCTGCTTGGCCAGTTGTAGAAAATCATTCCAGTAGAGCGCCCCGGCCAGGCACTCACCGTAGAGCACGGGGTCATTTGACAGCTCGACAGGAACCCGACGATCGGCATAGACATCGGAAAAATACAGCTCACCACTGGGCTTCAATAACCGATGGGCCTGGGCCAGAACCGCTCGCTTGTCGGGGGACAGGTTAATCACGCAATTCGAGACAATCACATCAAAACTTGCATCGGCCAGATCCAGCTCGTCGAGGTTTTCCAGATAGCCTTTGATAAAACGCACATTGGCTTTTTTGAAACCAAAGGCTTCCCGGTGAAACTCGATATGACGGTTGGCAACAGCCAGCTGTTCGTCCGTCATATCCACGCCGACCACTTCACCGGTCTCACCGACCAAAGCGGAGAGCACATAGCAATCCTGCCCCGAGCCACTGCCCAGATCCAGGATCCTGAGACCACTCAGCAGCGCCGGGGCAATCAAGCCACAGCCATAGTATTTGCCACTCACTTCCGGGTGAATTTTTGCCATGATCGGCTTGATGACATCGGGAACACTATCCACCGTGCAGCAGGCATCCGTCTGCAAATCCTCTGAACCCTGCAATGCCCTGCCGTAATAGTCTTTGACGATATCGTACATGGGACTCCTTAGCTCGCCTCTATGCTGTGATCAATGACAATCATTTCAGCCACGCCGACGGCTTCTTGTTGGATGCCTGAATCCTGCCGCTGTTACAGATTGTCTGGAATTTGTCACAGACAGTAGGCGATTGTCTTGTTTGTTGCACCGAACCTATTGAACCATATAACTG
The DNA here is from genome assembly GCF_963975625.1 of uncultured Porticoccus sp. NCBI lineage: Bacteria > Pseudomonadati > Pseudomonadota > Gammaproteobacteria > Cellvibrionales > Porticoccaceae > Porticoccus > uncultured Porticoccus sp. The sequence goes on along the minus strand of NZ_CAXBHS010000016.1, from coordinate 1,829 downwards.
AATTAACCTGTCAAACGGTAAAATTGGAAGCCTGTGTACCTGAAGAGCAGATCGATATTGGCCATGCAAAACACTGCATCAATCGGCACAAATACGACTGATGCATGTATTATTTTCTCAACCACCTCACTAAAGGGGCTACTCGAACTGCCAGCCAGATAGAATTACCGGGGAAACTGGCCGATGGGTTCAACGGCTGCTTAGCTTCAGCTGAAAGCCAATTTTTTTAAGGTACCGTTGCTCCGATGCCAGTGCTGCACTGGTCAGCGGATGGCGCTCCAGCCAGTCAGCATCAAAGGCGAGCGTTACTTCCGACTCCTTGACCTTCGTGGCAAACATCGGTTTACCCTCCACTGGCGTCACATACTTAAACAGGGCGGCCAATCGCAGCAGGATACAGAGACGCTTTAAGCGGATGCGCTGCTCAGCTTCGTAACTGACAAATTCACCCGCCGGAAACTTTTGCCTGTGGCTGCGCACCAGGAGCGCCAATTCCCGCTGCATCTGTTTACTGAAACCCGCCAAGTCTGAATGCTCGATAAGGTATTGCCCATGCTTGTGGAATTGACTGTGCGCTATACTCAAACCCACTTCATGCAATCTGGCCGCCCAGCACAACAGCGGCCGGTCAGACTCATCCAGCTGCCAGTCATCGGCCACGGCATCGAATAGCAGAGTGGCCATGGACTCCACCTGATCCGCATTTTGCTGATCTGCTTCCGATCGCAGCATCATAGCCATCACGCTGCGTTCCCGGACATCCTCGTGTTCGAATCGACCCATGATTTCATAGATGACACCCTCCCTGAGAGCACCACTGGAAGTGTGTATCTGCTGAATATTCAAGGCGTCAAAAATGGCACAGGTAATGGCAACGCCCGACACAATCACCCCACGCCGGCGCTCGCTCAAACCTGATAATTCCGACAGTGAATTGATGTCCTTATATTGCAACAGCAACTTCTTCAAACGCCCCAGGTTGGCCGCACTGATACCTTCCCCGGCCCAGCCCTTGTCAATAATCAACTTTTCAATACTGGTCATGGTGCCCGAGGAACCCACCCCGTTATCCCAACCATGGTTTTTATAGGCCTTACGAATTTTCAGCACTTCCTGATAGGCAGCGCGGTAGGCTTTTTCAAACCGTTTCGGCGAGATCTTCCCCTGCCGGAAGTATCGATCACGGTAGGTCACACAACCCATATGCAGACTTTCACGCAATTTGGCTTCAAAACGCTGGCCGATAATAAATTCCGTACTGCCACCACCGATATCCACCACCAGGCGGGAGTTATCGTCATCGGCAAGGGTGTGGGCCACCCCGAGATAGACAAGCCGGGCCTCTTCACGACCGGAAATCACCTCCACTGGATAACCCATCAGCGCTTCCGCCTGCCTGATAAAGAGTGGAGCATTTTTTGCGGCGCGCAGGGCGTTGGTTCCCACGATCCGAACCTGTTCCGGCTGCAGTGTATCCAGGGCCTGACGAAAACGTGCCAGGCAGGCGAGTCCTCTCTCCATGGCCTCCGGGGCCAATCGGTTTGACTTCATACCGGCACCCAACTGGACCCGGCCGCCAAAACGCTCCACGGGTCGCATTTCGTTTTGCGTCACCCGGGCAACAATCATGTGAAAGCTGTTCGAGCCGAGGTCAATCGCTGCCAGCGTCTTGCCCTGGCCATTTGCCACGGAATTTTGCAATGCGGGTTTTCCTTGTGGTTTAGTAAGGCTACCGGCACTATAGTCGGCACCATCAGATCGCCGTCCGGAAGATAGTATTTTCCAATCCCTAAATGAGTCTGAAGGCCGGGATTGAGTCAACCTGTGTT
>NZ_CAXBHS010000015.1:0-38629 GCF_963975625.1 uncultured Porticoccus sp. | reverse complement strand
CTCCATATAGGTCGATCTAACTATACAGAGTGTCTACAAGTCATGGGTATCTCGGAAACTTAACGCCCGGCTAAACGGCGCGAACGCAGTGAGCGTCCGGCGGAGTGAAACGGAGCGAATTTAAGCCGTTTGTTATGTTTTTATTTCAATACTGCCTTCCATGTAAGTAACGGCGCTGCCTGATATTAACACCCTAGTACCTTTAATCTCACAAATAAGCTTGCCACCACGTTCGGATACTTGCTTTGCATGTAGTTTCGACTTGTTAAATTTTTCAGACCAGTACGGCATAAGCTGTGTATATGCAGAACCTGTTACTGAATCTTCAGGAATACCAAACTTTGGTGCAAAAAAGCGGGCAATAAAATCAAACTTTGAAGATGGAGCTGTTGCAATGACACCGCGAAGATCAAGCTGCTTTAGGGATTCATGATCTGGTGTAATACTTAAAACATCCTCTTCATTTTCGAAAACAGCAATATAATCATCATGTTTTAGGCACTCCGAAGGTGTGAGCCCCAGCCCTGTTACAAGTGAAGCAGGTGTGTTGCATACAGTGGGCGGCTGAGCCGGAAAATCTAAGGTTAAAAAATTATCAGTTTTGGAAACAAGTAATTTCCCAGACAACGACTCAAACGTCAGCACATCTTCTTTACAGGCCAGTATATTGAATAAGACGTAAGCACTTGCCAGAGTTGCATGGCCGCATAATTTTACTTCCTTATTAGGAGTAAACCAACGAATGTGATAGCTACTATCCGATGAAACAAAAAAGGCCGTTTCAGCAAGATTGTTTTCTTCCGCTATTGCCTGCATTACAGAGTCGGGCAGCCACTTTTCTAATGGAACAACCGCTGCCGGGTTCCCTTCGAACTGCTTTTCCGCAAATGCATCAATTTGATAAATAGCTAATTTCATTGCACTCTCTTAAAAACATAACAGTCTGTTAATGAGGCCTTCGGCCTCATAATAATTATTAAAAGGCGGCCACTGTAATATATTAGGGTGGCGATCATGATAGCCCTAACCCATTGTTATCTTTGATGTTTAATTTTTTGACCTGGCGAGTATTCAAAAAGGCTGGCCTGGAATGTACGGATGGCCATTGATTTTGATAAAAAAGCGGCATGCTGTTCATATAAACAGTATGTTTGAAAGGGAATTCGATCATGGCTGTGTCACCGTTCCTTGGATCCATTAAAAAGAGTACATGCTAGTCAAACGCTACAAGGCACCGCACTGTTCAATCGTACCCTCGCTGGATTAAACGTTATATCCTTTTTCATGGCAAGGTACGCCCAGAGAGGACTGTCGACCGGGAAATGTCAGTGTCGCCCCCGGCGGTTGTGTTCAAGGGCGCAACGATAGCTTGATCACCACGATACCCTTCGGCTGAAATACCTTGGATCGTGGATCAAAGGGGCAATAACCGCCAGTCGGTTTTGCAGATAGGCAAAGGCAGACCTGGCCCCTTTAATGCCAACCTTACTTTCGAAGTGAAGAAAAGAGAGAATTTATGTCCCACGCCGCTAAAGAATTTGTCCCCCTGCACATCGCCGTCCTCACGGTTTCCGACACCCGCACGCTGGAGCAGGACAGCTCCGGCCAGTTGCTGGTGGACCGTCTTACCGAAGCTGGCCACGTACTGGCCGACCGGGCGCTGATTCCCGACGATATCTACCGTTTGCGTGCTGAGGTATCCCGTTGGATTGCCGACCCGCAACTCCAGGTAGTGCTCGTGACCGGCGGCACGGGTTTCACTGATCGGGATTCCACCCCGGAGGCGCTGTTGCCACTGTTCGACAAACAGGTGGAAGGCTTTGGCGAGCTGTTCCGGCAAATCTCCTTTACCGAGATCGGCACTTCTACTGTGCAGTCCCGCGCTGTGGCGGGCCTGGCCAACCGCACGCTGGTGTTCTGTATGCCCGGTTCCACCAATGCCTGCCGCACCGCCTGGGACAGGATCCTCGGCGAGCAACTGGATGCCCGCACCCGCCCCTGCAATTTCATTCCTCATGTGGCGCGGGTTGCTGAATGCGAGGGCCGCTCATGAACGGTTGTGACCAACCTGGATTAATGACCGTCGAACAGGCGCTGGAGCGGCTGTTGGCCGCGGCACAACCACTGTCGGATACCGAAACCGTATCCTTGATGCAGGCTCTCGGCCGAGTGTTGGCTGCTGACCAGCAATCGCCGGTAGATGTGCCGCCGGCGGACAACAGTGCCATGGATGGTTTCGCCCTGCGCTTTGCCGACTGTCATGCTGGTGAAGAAACCACCTTGCCGATCAGTCAGCGCATTCCGGCCGGTGCCGTGCCAGAGCCGCTACAGCCGGGAAGTGCCGCTCGTATCTTTACGGGTGCGGAAGTGCCTCCCGGTGCCGATACGGTGGTGATGCAGGAGCAGTGTCGTTGGGACGATGCCCGGGTGACCCTGGCTGCCGATATCAAGTCCGGCACCAACATACGCCCCATCGGACAGGATATTCACCGCGGCGCCACGGTGTTGGTCCGGGGCCACCGCCTCAAACCCCAGGACCTCGGTCTGCTGGCCTCGGTCGGTATTGCCGAGGTACCAGTATACCGGCGCCTCAAGGTCGCTTTGTTGTGTACCGGCGATGAACTGGTGGAACCCGGCGAGCCGTTGCCGCCGGGACATATTTACAACTCCAACCGCTTTACCCTGATGGGTCAGTTGCAGGCACTGGGTTTCGATTATGTCGATCTGGGCAGGGTGGCAGATACGCCAGAGGCTACCGAGCAGGCGTTGCGCAGGGCCGCTACCGAGGCCGACTGTATTATCAGCAGTGGTGGAGTCTCTGTGGGTGATGAGGATCACGTCAAAGGCTGTGTCGAGAAGCTGGGCAGCCTGGACCTTTGGCGCATGGCGATCAAACCCGGCAAGCCGCTGGCGTTTGGCCAGGTGCAGGGCACACCCTTTATCGGCCTGCCCGGCAATCCCGCCTCGGTATTTGTCACCTTCGCCATTGCCGCACGTCCCTATTTGTTGAAAATCCAGGGGGCCAGCGATTACCTGCCCACGCCAATTCCCGTGATTGCCGGGTTCAGTCGACCGCATGCGGCGAAACGCCAGGAATACCTGCGCGCACGATTGGCCCAGGATGCACAGGGGAATGTGCGAGCTCAACTGGCTGGCAGCCAGAGCAGCGGTGTGCTTTCCAGTGTTTCACAAGGCAATGGCTTTGTGGTGCACCGTCTTGGGGAAAGTATTGAAGTCGGCGATGCTGTACCGTTTCTGTCATTTTCCGATCTGCTTTTCTAGCAACCGCCTCCAGCCATTCCCTACTGACTTGATCTGAATTCTATGAAGCCGGGGAGGCGGCTTCTATAATCGAAAGTAAAGCAGTCCCGGCGAAGTGCCGGGGCGCAAATATAAGGAGAGGGCTCTATGGGTAATCGGGTGACTCTGGCGTTTCTGGGTGCTGCCAATACGGTAACCGGTTCCCGCTATCTGATAGAGGTGGATGAACGGCGGGTGTTGGTGGATTGCGGGCTGTTTCAGGGCTACAAGCACTTGCGGGAACGCAACTGGAAACCCTTTCCGGTGGATCCCGGCACCATTGAGGCGGTGTTCCTTACCCATGCCCATCTGGATCACAGCGGCTACCTGCCGAGATTGGTCAAAGACGGTTTTAATGGGCCGATATACTGTACCCAGGCAACACGCGACCTTTGCAAGATTCTGTTGGCCGATTCTGCACATCTGCAGGAGGAGGAGGCGGAATACCGCAATCGCCATCAGTACAGCAAGCATCAGCCAGCGCTGCCGCTCTATACCCGGCAGGATGCGGAAAAGGCGATGAAGCAATTTGAAGTGGTGGGATTCAGCTCCGTGGCAGATGCACGCTCAGGCGAGTCGACTGCGACGGTCACCATGGGTGATATCGAGGCAAGTTTTTATGCCAATGGCCATATTCTCGGCTCCGCGTTTCTGGATGTGCATGCAGGCGGCCGACATATTCTTTTCAGCGGCGATATGGGCCGCAGCAATGACCTGATAATGCGGGCTCCGGAACTGCCAGTCTACTGTGATTATCTGGTGGTTGAATCCACCTATGGTAATCGTCTCCACGATAATCGCGACGTCTGGGACGTGGTGTCTGAAATCATTAATGACACGGTGTCTGCGGGTGGCTCTGTGCTGATCCCGACCTTTGCCGTGGGGCGCGCCCAGGCGATGCTCTACCTGATAACCGAGCTGCGGCAGCAGGGACGAATCCCCTATTTACCGGTCTTTCTGGACAGCCCCATGGCGATCAGTGCCACGGAGGTCATGCTTCGGCACCATCGCTATCACCGGCTGAACAAGGCTTCCTGCCAGCAGCTGTCACGGGATGTCACCTTTGCCCGAACGGTGGAGGATTCCATTGCCATCAACCGGGTGCATGTGCCGGCCATTATTCTCTCGGCCAGCGGTATGGCAACGGGCGGACGGGTATTGCATCACCTGCAGCGAATGCTCGGTGACCATCGCAATACCGTAATGTTTGCCGGTTATCAGGCACCGGGTACCCGGGGGGCCCGCCTGGTGGGCGGCGAGAAAAAAATCAAGATCTTCAATCGCTACCATGAGGTGAAAGCGCGGGTGGAATGCCTGGATTTTCTCTCCGCCCATGCCGACCGGCTGGAATTGTTGCATTGGTTGCAGCAAATGCCCGCCGCGCCAAAACGCTGTTTTGTCACCCACGGTGATGAAGAGGCAGCCGACCAGTTTCGTATCAGTCTCGGCGAAGAGCTGGGCTGGGATGCCTGTGTCCCGGACATGGGCGACAAGGTGAAATTGTAATCAGGCCTGACTGACCTGCACGTCCGCAGTGAATTGCTTCTCGCTTGACAGGGAGTTGCTGACAAAGCAGTTTTGCTCTGCCTTGTGCAACAATTTCTCGGCTTTTTCCCGATCTTCCCCGTCAGCAATCGTCAATTGGGCGAGGGTGCTGATCCGGGTAAACAGTACTGTCTTTTCCACCTTGTCCAGAACACCTTCACTGGTGCATTGAATTTCCAGCCAGTCCAGACCGGCTGCACGGGCGATGGACCTGAAGGTCAGCGCCAGGCAGTTGGCCACGGCACCCAGCAGCATTTCTTCCGGGGTCCAGGTGTTGCCGGGCCCATCAAAATTCAATGGCGCAGCGACCTCCAGTGTGCAGTCATTTCTCAGCGTGGTAGCAAAGTTGCCCCGGGCTATGCCGTAGGTCGTTGCCTGGTATTGATGGGGTAGTGGTTGCATAAACGGTCTCTGATTCAGTTGTGCTGGTGCCAGCGCGCATAGCGCTGTTGGTCAGTCTGTTTTGCATCAACCCACTTCGTGCTGCCATCCCGGTAGTATTCTTTCTTCCAGAACGGCGCGTGGGTTTTCAGGTGATCCATAATAAATTCACAGGCATTGAAAGCCGCTTCGCGATGGATGCTACTGACACCCACGAAAACAATCTGATCACCGGGCAACAGGTCGCCGATACGGTGCACAATGCGGATATCGATCAATGCCCAGCGTTGTTCGGCCTGTTCGGCCGTCTGTTGCAGGGAGGCCTCAGTCATACCGGGATAATGCTCCAGGTGCATGAAGCCCAGCGGCTTATCGCCGGTGTCGCGCACCTGACCGGCAAATATTGCGATACCACCCACGTCAGTTCTATCGGCCTGTAATTGACGAATTTCCTGGCCAGTATCAAAGTCTGCGGCCTGTACAGCAATGGTTATCATCCGCCGGTCACCGGGGGGAACAGCGCCACTTCGTCGCTGTCCTTCAGCAATGTGCTTTGAGTGGCCATGGTCTGGTTGACGGCATATAGCAATGAGCCTGTACTGAGTGCCTGCTGCCATTCTGATCCGCGCTGTTTGAGAGCTTCCAGTAAGTCAGCAATATTATTTGTCCCGGGTGCCAGCGGTACCTCAATTTCGCCTGTACCCAATTGCTCCCGTAGGTTGCCAAAAAAAAGAATTTTCATGGGTTTACTTTCCAGTGGCCGGATTTGCCGCCGGCCTTTTCCAGCAGGCGGGTGGATTCGATCACCATACCGCGGTCCACCGCCTTGCACATATCGTAGACGGTCAGCGCCGCCACCGAAGCAGCAGTGAGCGCCTCCATTTCCACCCCGGTTTTGCCGTCCAGGCCGCAACTGGCGATGATGCGCAGTTGGTTGCTGTCCTGCAGCAGCTCGAATTCCACCTTGATGGACGTGAGCATCAGGGGGTGGCAGAGGGGAATCAGGTCGGCACATTTCTTGGCGGCCTGAATGCCGGCGATACGCGCCACCGCCAGAACATCGCCTTTTTTGTGGCCGTTGCTGCCAATTAATACCAGGGTTTCCGGCTGCATCCGGACCCGTGTTTCGGCAGTGGCTTCGCGCTGGGTAATGGCCTTGCCAGCCACATCCACCATGTGGGCATTGCCCTGGTCGTCCAGGTGGGTCAGTTTCCGCATGTCGCTCAAGGGTGCGCTCCGCGATAATGGTTCAGTTGATCAATGGGTTAACGTGATCACAGTCTAGCTCAACTCGAACGGGAAACGCATTGCACCAGATCAATTCGTCGTGTGGGGGAGTATCAGTATGGCCCGGAAGTCATTAACGTTGGTGCGGGTGGGACCGGTGATCAGCAGGTCTTCAAGATCCCTGAACAGGGGATAACAGTTGTTGTTTTCCAGTTCCTTGCTGATATCCCAGCTCCTTTCCCGGGCGCGTTGCCAGGTGTCTGGTGTGAGGACAGCTCCGGCATTGTCGCCGGCACCGTCGATGCCGTCGGTATCTGCCGCCAGAGCGTAAATGCCGGGGGTGCCCCGCAGTGAATTCGCCAGCGCCAGCAGGTATTCGCCATTGCGCCCTCCCTTGCCATCACCTCGAACAGTGACGGTTGTTTCGCCACCGGAAAGTATGATGCAGGGGGGTGAAACCGGGCCGCTTCCTTTTGCGATAGCCAGCGCCAGCGCCGCATGCTCGCGGGCGACATCGCGGGATTCACCGCTGATGTCATCTCCCAGCAGCAGGGTGTTGAACCCGGCCTGTTGTGCCTGTCTGGCGGCAGCTTCGAGTGAGTGTCTGGCACTGGCAATGATTCGATAGTCGTTGTTACAAAGCCTTGAATCACCCGGCTTCGGGGTTTCCGAGACGGGATTCTTCAGCCATGCGGTAATCGCTGAGGGTATCGGAAGGCGGTATTTCTGCAGTATCGAAAGCGCCTCTGAAGAAGTGGATGGATCCGCTGCGGTGGGGCCGGAGGCTATGGTGGCCGGATCGTCCCCGGGTACATCGGATATGGCCAGCGTCAGTAGTCGGGCCGGTGTGCAGGCTAACCCAAGACGACCGCCCTTGATGGCGGAGAGGTGCTTGCGGACGCGGTTAATTTCATCGATTGTTGCACCGGATTTCAAAAGCGCCCGATTGATGTCCTGCTTATCGGCCAAACTGATTCCCGGGGCGGGTAGGGCCAGCAGGGATGACCCGCCACCGGAGATCAGACAGATGACCAGGTCATCTGCGCCCAGACTTGCAACCAGCGCCAGTATCCGTTTGGCCGCTCGCTCACTCATGGCATCCGGTACCGGGTGACCGGCTTCGATCACCTCAATCCGTTGGAGTGGTTCACTGTGACCATAGGCCGTCACCACCAGCCCGCGCAACGGGCCGGGCCAGTGTTGTTCAAGACAACTGACCATCGAGCAGGCGGCCTTGCCCGCGCCGATCACCAGCGCAGACTGAGTCCGGTTCGCCGGTAAAAAATCAGCCAATACCCGAGCCGGTTGGGCGGTTGCTACCGCAACATGAAAAAGTTCGATCAGCAGGGCGCGGGGATCCGGATCAACAATATTCATACTCGGGCCAGAGAGGGATGGATTGGACATACACTCATCTTCCCACTGGTGTCTGGCCTGTGAAAGTGGATAATCAGGCGTTGTTTTATGGCCCGGGGAATAGTGTGTCAGCCAAACAGTACATCGCCGCCCAGCAACTGCTCGACGATTCTTTCAAGTTGGGCTTGCAGGTGCTGGAAAGTGGTTTCCGCCCGCACTTTATCATTGGCGTTTGGCGGGGTGGGGCCCCCGTGGGGATCGCGGTTCAGGAGCTGCTGGCCTATTTCGGTGTGGAGACGGATCACATCGCCATCCGCACGTCTTTTTACACAGGACACGGCGAACGGGCCAAGGCGGTACGGGTGCATGGCCTGGGCTATGTGATCGACCATATCCGCAAGGCCGATTCACTGCTGATTGTTGATGATGTGTACGATACCGGATTGAGCCTGCAACAGATTGTGTCGGATATTCGGCAGGACTGCGGCGAGAGCCCGCCAGAAATTCGTCTGGCGACCCCCTATTTCAAGCCAGCCAATAACCGCACTGACCGGGTGCCGGATTATTACCTGCACGAGACGGACCGTTGGCTGGTGTTCCCCCACGAACTGGCGGGGCTGTCAGCGCAGGAGTTGCTGGAACACAAACCCGGTATAGACGCGTTGCGGGAAAAACTCTCGACCCTCAACAAATAACCAGGTCAGCTGTTGGCCAAACTGGCCCTGGCCACTTTGGAACCGGTTTCCAGGCCCAGATGTTGGGTGATATAGGCTCCTGCGGCGATGATTTTGGCCAGGTCGACCCCGTGTTCAATGCCGAGGCCGTTGAGCATGTAGACCAGATCTTCCGTGGCCACATTTCCCGATGCCCCTCTGGCGTAAGGACAGCCTCCCAGTCCGGCCACGGAGCTGTCTACCACTGCCACACCCAGCTGTAATGCCGTGTAGATATTGACCAGAGCCTGACCGTAGGTGTCATGGCAATGCACGGCCAACTGCGGGATCGGCACCACCCTGCTGACCGCTTCAATCACCCGGCTGATACTGCCGGGGGTGCCGACACCGGTAGTATCCCCAAGGGAGATCTCGTAACAACCCATCTGTAACAGCCTCTCCGCAACCTGCATCACTCTCTCTGCGGACACATTTCCTTCGTATGGACAGCCTGCGACACAGGAGATATAGCCGCGCACTCGCAGATTGGCCGCCCTGGCAGCCTCCATCACCGGGGCGAATCGCTGGAGGCTCTCGTCAATGGAGCAGTTGATGTTTTTCTGGCTGAACGTTTCCGACGCGGCGGCAAAGATGGCCACTTCGCGAACCCCTGCTGCCAGAGCGCGCTCGAAGCCGGTCAGATTGGGGGTCAAGGCTGCGTAGATGGTGTCCGGTTGACGTTCGATTCCCTGAAACACCTGTGCACTGTCAGCCATTTGGGGCACCCGGCACGGATTGACGAAGCTGCCGGCTTCAATGTAGCGCAGCCCTGCTTCGTCGAGCCGCCGGATCAGTTCAATCTTGATGGCCGGGCTGACCGGTTGGGATTCATTCTGCAGGCCGTCTCGCGGGCCGACCTCGACAATACTGACCTGTTTCGGCAGGGTCATGGGCTGTCTGTGTCCTCTGTCTCAATGGTTGTCGTCTGCCAGTGTCTGCGCTTGCCAACGGGTGAAGGAGACTTTTGTGGCGGCATAGCGGGCCCATTGTACGGCAAGCGCTGAACTCTTTGGTATGACGCAGTAGGACCTGTTTTGTTGGCACAAATGATGTGGCGTCAGCGTTTATGACCACGGTCGCATTGGGGAAGGGCGGTCGGCACTGAAAACTTTGCTTGATTCATTTACGATTGCGAATCATTATCATTACCAGTATTATTCCCATTTTTGAGTTTCTGCCGATCAAGGTAGAACAATTTGGGGGGGATTATGCGTACCACACTGAACAGGTGCTGGCAGCCATGTGTGCTTGCCGCCGCCATCGCCTTTATCAATGGCGCTTATGGAGAAGGCGTCACAGAGAATCAAGAGGACGAAGGGGAATCCCCCACCATTGAGCTGGTAGAGGTGAGAGCGGTGCAGTCCAGTAGTGACTACAGCGTACCCACCATGAATACCGCCACCAAGTTCGGTCTGTCCGCCTTCGAAACCCCGCAATCGGTTTCAGTGATCACCCGTGCCCAGATCGATGATTTCGAACTGGATAACATGAATGACGTATTGTCGCTCACGACCGGTATCAATGTGGAATCGGTGGAAACCGATCGCACGTACTACACCGCGCGGGGATTTGATATTACCAACTTTCAATACGATGGCATGGGGCTGCAGGTACCCGATGGCAATATCAGTGGGGATATCGACACTTATGCCTTCGAGCGGGTGGAAGTGGTGCGCGGTCCCAATGGTCTGATGACCGGTGCCGGCAATCCCTCCGCCACGGTTAACATGGTACGAAAACGACCCACTGACGATTTGCAGATCCAGACATCCGCGAGCGCCGGTTCCTATGACCACACCCGTGTTGAGAGTGATATTTCCGGACGCCTGGGCGAGCGAGTGAGGGGCCGGTTCGTCACTGCCTGGCAGGATAATGAGTCTCATCTGGACCGTTACGCTCACGAAAAATCTCTGGTCTATGGTGTGGTGGATGTGGAAATTACCGATGCCACCCTGCTGACGCTTGGCTACACCTGGCAGAGAAACAAGTCGGACAGCCCCATGTGGGGTGCGCTGCCACTACTGTACAGCGATGGCTCGGAGGTCAGTGTCGACCGCAGCACCAGTACTGCCTCGGACTGGGCGGGCTGGATTTCCAAAGAGGCGCAGGCCTTTGCTGAAGTGGTCCACGACCTGGGCAATGGTTGGCAGCTTAAAGGCACTTATACCTACATCAAGCACAACGAAGATGCCGACCTCTTCTATGCCTTTGGCACGCCGGACCGCGAGACCGGACTCGGCTTGTATGGCTACGGTAGCGATTACACCGAACACAACACCATGGACCTGTTCGATGTCTATATCAGTGGCCAGTACCAGTTGGCCGGACGCGAACATGACCTGGTGTTGGGGTACAGTTGGTCCGAAAGTGTGGTGGACAACTTTTCCTACATGGACGATGACTTTCCCGCCATGCCGGATTTCCGCACCTGGAACGGCTCTGGTATCGATATGAACCTGCGCGACATAGTGCGCGGCGGCGGCGATTACAAGGACCGACAGCGATCCATCTACGGTGCTACCCGCTTGTCGATTACCGACAAGCTGAAAGTCTTGCTGGGTGCGCGGGTCAGCGATTGGGACACCTCCGGCGAGTCGTATGGACTCTCTCAGGATTCGAAATATTCCGGCGTTACAACACCATACGCCGGCGTGGTCTACCAGCTTCTGGACAATGTGGCTCTCTACGCCAGTTACACCGACATCTTTACCCAGCAGACCGAGGAGGATATCAACGGCAGTCGACTTGATCCGCTGGAGGGCCGCAGTTACGAAGTGGGTGTGAAGAGCGAGTTGCTTGCCGGCCGCCTGCTGCTATCGGTGGCGGCGTTTGATATCGAACAGGAAAATCTGGCTGTATCCGCCGGATTCAACCCGATGACCGGCGATGAATACTATGAAAGCTCAGATGGTATTTCCAGCCAGGGTTTCGAAGTTGAATTGGTCGGCGAAATCACCAGAGGTTGGGATGTCATGGCCGGCTATACCAACTTCGATATGGACGCCAATCAGCAAACTGACGAGAACATCATTCGCTTTACTCCGGACAAGACTTTCAAGCTGGCCAGCAGTTATCGCCTGCCCTGGTTGCCCGCGCTAAAAATGGGGGTGAGTGTCAAATGGCAGGATGAGACATCGCGGAGAGACAGTGGCGCTGAAGTGATCCAGGACAGTTACAAATTGGTGGACTTGTTTGCCAATTATGACCTGAGCGATAACCTGAGGCTGAGCCTCAACGTCAAGAATGTTACCGATGAGAAATATTTCACCAGCTTGTATTGGGCACAAAGTTATTACGGTGCGCCGACTACGGCCACAGCCTCTATTAACTGGCGTTACTGATTCCGGGGGTCGTTTGTGAATTCCTGGTTTGTAGCCTCTATATCGCCGGTGGCATTGCTGCTGGCGGGACTGCTTTCCACAGCAGGGATGGTTCTACTGTATCGCCGTTGGCGTCGCAAAAATGGTCCAGTGTGGCTCTGGCTTGCCTGGGGAATCATGGTGGTTTCCATTTGGCCCTGGCAGCAGGCGTTCGGCTTTGATCGTGGTATTGCAGTGGCCCCTCTATGGTTGGCACTGGTGGCATTCCTTCTCATTGCCGGCGGGGCGAATTGGCGCGCGGGACTGCGCCCGGTCGTTATTCACACGGGCAGAGCCCGTCCGGGCGAACAGATACCCTGGGGTCGTCGGTCACTGCGCTGGTTACTGGCGGGTCCCCTGTGTCTACTGGCGACAACCGGGCTGGTGATGGGTTGGTTTGCCCAGTCGCAATGGAGTGACGCCAACCGGCTGGTGGGCGCTGCGCTATTTCTGGTGATTCTGTGGCCACTGGCTATTGTGTGGAGCAGCGTCGATCCACGACTGTGGCGACCCTTGTTGGCCAGTGTCGTGGCATTGATATTGGGTGGTTGTGCCTTATTTCTCAGGGTGGGTGGCTGATTATGGCAAAGGGAAATGGTGCCCGATCGGCATTTGTCAGGCTCGCTCTAAACGGTCATTCGGGGTTGGGCCTGACACTATCGGCACTGCTGTATATTGTGGTGTTCAGTGGTTCTGTTGCGGTGTTTTATCCGGAGTTTGAGCGTTGGGAGCAGCCCGCTGTGCCCGAATTTACCGAGTGGCAGCCAGGTGCCATCAGCCGTGCAGCCGACGCTATAATGGCGCTGGAGGCGACGCGCACGGACGAGCCGCCGGACCACCTGTTTATCGCCTTGCCCTACACCGATATGCCCCGTTTTGTGGTGCATGCCGGTGAAAGTGGCGCTTTTGTCGATCCCGTCGGGCGACTGGGTGCGCCGGTTAATCATGAATGGACGCATTTTCTCACCGACCTGCATTTGCGTCTGTCCCTGCCCTCTGTATGGGGGTTGACGCTGGTTGGCATACTCGGAGTAGGGCTGGTAGCTCTGGTGATCGGCGGTATCCTGGCTCACCCCAATCTGCTGAAAGATGCCTTTTCCCTGCGCTGGTCGGGATCAGCCCGGTTGCGGCTGGCAGATGTACACAATCGCCTGGGGGTGTGGAGCAGCCCATTTGCATTAGCTCTCGCCATTACCGGCGCTGTGATCGGCTTGTCACAGGTCCTCGGCTTTGTCGTGGCGACCCTGTTCTTTGAGGGCAATACCGAAGCAGCCACAGAATCGCTGTTTCTCTCCGATCCAAAACCCACTGGTGAAGCCGCGCCACTGGCCAATGTGTCGGCTGCCCTGGAGACAGTCCGCTCGCTCAGCCCCGAAATGAAGCCCAATATGATCATTGTCCACGAGCCGGGCACAACTGCCCAACGGGTAGAGGTCGGTGCTCTGGTGCCGGGCCGTCTGGTCTGGAGTGAGTTTTATGCACTGGATGCTGAGGGTGGGCTGTTGGAAAGCGCCGGGTGGTCCGATGGGGAACCCGGTGTTCAGGTATACGCCTCGATGTTTCGGCTGCATTTTGGCCATTTTGGTGGTTTGCCAGTGCAATTGCTCTACCTGTTGCTGGGTGCAGGGCTCTGTACCTGTGTTGCTGCCGGCGGCAGTATCTGGCTGGTGCGACGGCGGCAGAGAGGTATGCCATACCCCCGTCTGGAACGGGCCTGGCTGGGCATTGTATGGGGAGCCCCACTGGTGTTGATTCTGTCGGCTATCGGCTGGTTCGGCTGGGCCTGGCAGCCACTTTACACTTTCTGGATCGGGCTGTTTCTGAGCGTGGTTATTGCCGTGGTGAGCAGGGATCGGGTCTATCTTGCGGTCGGCTTGAAGGTATTATTGGTGATAGCCATATTGGTGCTATTGTTCTTGCACGTTGCTCTGTTTGGCCTTGATGCCGTTGGTCCGGCCGCGCGGTTGATCAATGGGCTATTGGTGGTTTCAGTGTTGTTGGTGTCCCTGCGACTGTGGGTGGAGCTGCGATGGCTTATCCGTGGTGCGTCAACAACATTGTCTCTGGGAAGCCGTGGACAGGCAGCCGATTCATAAGCTGATTAACGCGTCTGACAGCGGGATTTTGGACTGTTTACCCACGACCAATGAAGACACCCAGTGAATCCAGTCATTTTGTGCGGGTCGCTGCACAAAATAGTTGCAATAGCCAACTATTGGAGGGGATAACCGGGGCACGCGACAGTCTCTCACCGTCAGGCCGACCTCGACAATACGGACTTTTTTGGGCAGGATCATGCTGTTTCAACCAATCTGGATGGATAAGCTGTCCCAACGTTACTGGCTTTGCCAGAGTAGGGGAAGTGGCTTGAGCAGGTGATAGATAAAGACGCTGGAGAGAATTATGTCATCGGACAAGCTTGATAAGGCCGTGGCCGACGCCCGGATGGCACGTGACCAGCGGGAGAAGGGTTACCGCGAACAGGCACTGAAAATGTATCCCTGGGTGTGCGGGCGCTGTGCCCGGGAATTCAACCGGCAGAATCTGCAACAACTGACGGTTCATCACCGGGATCACAACCACGACAACAACCCGTCCGACGGCAGCAACTGGGAATTGCTATGCATCTACTGTCACGACAATGAGCATTCCCGCTATGAGGATGCTGGTTACGGCGATGTATTGCCGCAAGCGCAAAAGACGGCCGCGACGCACAATCCTTTCGGTAATCTGGGGGAGTTGATGAAACAGAAAAATAACCCGGATGGTTAGCCATCGGCAGCTTGCAAGGCTTTATCGGCAACCTACGTTAACAAGCGCTTCGGCGATATCTTTAATGACGAGGGTCTTGTTTTCAGCTACTCATCGGGCTCACTGGGGAGGGTGATGTCAGAGGCCTTTGTAAAGGACCTGGTTGCAATGGCGTGGCGGCTGAACCAGCCGGGTGAATCCGATCTAAAAAAAACAGGGGATCCCTTGAAAAAAACCGTACTGCTGGTGGATGTGCAGAACATTTATTACACCACCCGAGATGCCTACGGGAGACATTTCGATTACAACCGTTTCTGGGAACGGGCCACCGCAAACCGGCAGGTTGTCAAAGCCATTGCCTACGCCGTTGACCGCGGTGATGAGAAACAGCGGCAGTTCCAGACTATCCTCCGAGCCATTGGTTTTGACGTGAAGTTAAAACCCTTTATCAAACGGGCCGACGGTTCTGCGAAGGGGGACTGGGATGTCGGTATTACTCTCGACGCCATGGAATACGCAAAACATGCGGATCTGCTGGTGCTGGTTTCCGGCGATGGGGATTTTGCCCTGCTGATCGACAGAGTACGCCGTGACTTTGGTATTCCGGTGGAGGTCTACGGTGTACCTGAGTTTACTGCGTTCGCTTTGATCAATGCGGCCACCGAGTACGTACCGGTGGAGGGCGACCTACTGCTGGGACCCCCGGGCAGAACATGAGTCATACCCGTAGTTCCCGCCCGCTTATGCGCATCGGCTCCCGATCCGGTTTTGAGAGTCTGCCGGTGCTGCTGATTCTGTTTCCGTGTAGGCTGATCCATAGGTCTGGCATCGACGTAATGTTGAATACTCGCGCTACAATTTTCTCACCGGGTTCTCAGCCCGCTCACCCTAGCTTCTGGTAACTGCCGATGGTCTTTGGGAAATTCCCGCTCGTTATACTGATGGTTGCTCTATGGCTCATTGGTACCCCGGTCATGGTGCTTGCCAATGAAGACAGTGTGCCCGTTTCCGTCACTCGCCCCTACCTTGCCGAACTGGGAGAAACATTGAAGTTGTCCGGTTCTGTCAATGCCCTGCAGCGGGCCAGTCTCTCCACCCGGGCCGACGGTCTGATTGACGAACTCCGGGTGGATGTGGGCAGTCATGTCAAACAAGGTGATCCGTTATTGCAGCTGGACGCTGCGCTGATCACCCTTGAGTATCAGCGGGCCAGGGCGGCTACCGCAGAGCAGCGGGCTGCGCTCGATGAGGCGCAAAGACTGCTGGATGATGCGCTGCGTCTGCGCGAGAACAACCACGTATCCGCAAACGAAGTAAATACCCGCCGCGCAAATCTCAACCTGGCTCAGGCATCACTTGAAGCGGCGATAGCCGATCAGCGCTCAGTGGCAGAAATGGTTGAGAGGCATGTTTTGCCGGCACCTTTTGATGGCGTTATTGCGGCCCGTCATGTTGACCGGGGGGAGTGGGTAAGTCGGGGCGACCCGGTGTTTGAGCTGGTCTCCCTGGATCGGGTGCGCCTGGATGTCAGGATGCCCCAGGAACGCTTTTCGGAAATCAGTGATAAGACGCCGGTCAATATCTGTCCCGACAGCAATCCTGTGAAATGTTTCTCTGGCACGGTAGCCGCGCTGGTACCCGTCAGCGATTCTTCAACCCGGACATTTCTGGTTCGAATTCGCCCCGAAGGTAACTCGGGGCAGCTTTTGCCCGGTACGTCTGCCAGTGCCATTTTTGAACTGGGAGACGGGCGTTCACAGGATATGTTACTGCCCCGAGATGCACTACTTCGCCATCCGGATGGCAGCTACAGTGTGTTTGTTGCCAAAGAGGGTGTTGCCCGGCGTCAATTGGTAGAAGTCGGCCGTGAAGCACGAGACAACGTGGTCATTACCGGTGGACTGGCAACTACCGATGACGTGGTGGTCAGGGGTAATGAGGTATTGAGAGACGGGCAGACGCTTCGTGTTGTCGAGTCCCCCAACCCTTAAGGAGCGTTTCTGAATGCTTGATGCGGGCGTGAAGAATGGCAAATTGCTCGCTGTTATCGTGTTGATTATCTGCGTGCTGGGCATTGCCGCGGCATTTCGTATTCCGGTGCAGATGATTCCTGATCTCAGTGTGCGCACAATTAGCGTTGTCACTGGTTGGGCCGGCGCGACACCGCAGGATATTGAGAAAGAGATTCTGATCGAGCAGGAGCGCTATCTGCGCTCCCTGCCCAATCTGCAGCGCATGGAATCTGTCGCGGAAACCGGTCGGGCCACTATTGAGCTGGAGTTTCCCTTCGGGGTCGATGTCAACGAGGCCCTGATCCGGGTTGCCAATGCCCTCAGCCAGGTGCCCAGTTACCCGGAAAATGTCGATCAGCCACAACTGATCAGTACGTCATTTTCAGAAAATGCTTTCATGTATTTCGCCCTTCGCCCGAAATCTGGCAATCCGCTGGGTCTCGATATCGATATGATCGGCGATTTTGTCGAGGACGAGGTGCGACCGCGCCTGGAACGGGTTAGCGGCGTCTCGCAGGTAGAGGTTCGGGGTGCCGCAGAGCGGCAGGTGCAGGTCCATGTGGATCCCGCACGTCTGGCCCAGCGAGGGCTTAGCTTGGTGGATGTGCGGGATGCAATTCGCAGTCGTAACCGGGATATTTCAGCCGGGGACATTGATGATGGCAAGCGCCGCTATCTGATGCGGGTGGTGGGCCGGTTCAGGGATCTGGATACTCTGGATAATATGATTCTGGCTCACCGCAATGGCAGCGATATTCTGCTGAAAGACGTGGCGGATGTCAGAATGGATCACTTTGAGGTGCGCGATCTGAGCTATGTGGACGGTGAGCGCAGCATCAGTATGGCAGTGAGGCGAGAGTCGGGTTCCAATGTTATTCAGATCAAGCACGATATGCTGCAAGCCGTTGCCGAGGTAAGGCGCGAACTGCTGGAGCCCAATGGTCTGGAAATAACCCTGATTGGCGACGACGTGCGCTACGTGCAGTCTTCAGTGCGTGGTGTTGTCCAAAATCTGGCGATTGGCGCGCTGCTGGCCACAATGATCATGTACCTGTTCTTGCGGTCTCCCCGGGCGACCTTTATTGGATTGATGGGTATTCCTGTCTGCACCATCGCCGCGTTTCTGGGGTTACTGGTGTTCGGCCGGACCATCAATGTGATCTCCCTGGCGGGGATTGCCTTTGCCATCGGCATGACTTTGGACAATACCATCGTTGTGCTGGAAAGCATTGAGCAGGCGCGACGCCGCGGACTGGACCGAATCGAGGCCGCCATTGCCGGGGTTCGGGAAGTCTGGCCGGCGGTGTTGGCATCCAGCATGACGACAGTGCTGGTGTTCGCGCCGGTCCTGCTGGTGCAGGAGGAGGCGGGTCAGATTTATTCGGATATTGCCATTGCTATCTCCAGTGCGATTATCGCCTCCATGCTGCTGGCAGTCTTTGTGGTTCCCGCCGCCTGTGCCCGGCTGGGTTTTGGCAACGGTTACGGACTTACCGGTGAGACAGCTGAACGGGGTACGATTCTCCGGGCAGTGTATTGGGTGACCGGCAGCTCTCTGCGCCGCAGAACCTGCCTGATGGTGACCGTGCTCTCGACCGTCGGCGCAGCCTGGTGGCTGATGCCCCCGGCAGAATACCTGCCCGAAGGTGAGGAGCCCAAAGCATTCAGTTCGATGTTTGCGCCGCCGGGCTACAATCTCCAAGAAATCATGGTCATCGGTAAAGAGGTCCAGGCTATTCTCGATGACTCCGTGGCTGCCGATCCGAGCCTGTTTGATCGGGGAGAAGCACGGGTTCCCTCGCTTAAATATTATTCTCTGCGAGTGTCGGCAGGTGGCCTTAGAGTTATCAGCGAACCGACCCGCGATGCTGATATTCAGCCGATGATGGACGCCCTGACGGACCTTTTTACCAGCTATCCGGGGATGCGTGGATTTTCCGGTCGCGGTTCAATTATCTCCAGTAACCAGGGTGGTACCCGGGCGGTGAATCTGGATATCTCCGGTCCCGAACTGGACAACCTCTATCAAACGGCCGCCAGTGCGTTTCAGCGGGCGGGCGACCTGTTCGAGCGACCGCAACTGGATTCGGAACCCTCGTCCCTGACACTCGATCAACCGCTGGTGGAAATCCGTCCCCGCTGGAATCGCATGGCAGAAGTGGGTTTTACGGCCGACAACTTTGGTTTTACCATCGCGGCGTTGAGCGATGGGGCCTTCACCGATGAGTTTTTTGTAGAAGATGACAAGGTCGATATTTTCCTTTTCAGCGATGCCGTGCGTGACCAGAAACTGGATCAACTGGCAGCCCAGCCCATCCTGACACCCAGTGGCGAGGTGCTGCCGCTGGGGGCGCTGGCAGAACTGGTTCAGACAGTGGATAGCGATAGTCTGCGGCGGGTGGATGGCCGCCGTACGGTCACGCTATTGATTATCCCGCCCCGGGATGTGGCGCTGGAGACCGCTGTGGCACGCGTCAGGGATGTGATGGTGCCAGCGATGCAAGCGTCCGGCGAGGTTCGGAAGGGAGTCAGCATGTCGATCTCCGGCGCCGCCGACCAACTGGATGCCACCCGCGAGTCTCTGAGTAGTAATCTACTGGTGTCGGTGGTGCTGATCTATTTGCTGCTGGTGGCCATTTTTTCTCACTGGGGATTTCCCCTGCTGATTCTGGCCACTGTGCCGCTCGGTATCGCGGGTGGCATCGTCGGACTGGTAGCCATCAATGGTGTCGGCTCGTTGATGGGAATCCTGGGTTTTACTTCTTTTCACCAACCATTCGATATGATTACCATGCTGGGTTTTGTGATACTGCTGGGTACGGTGGTCAACAACCCGATACTGATTGTCGATCATGCCCGGCA
The DNA here is from genome assembly GCF_963975625.1 of uncultured Porticoccus sp. Classification (NCBI taxonomy): domain Bacteria; kingdom Pseudomonadati; phylum Pseudomonadota; class Gammaproteobacteria; order Cellvibrionales; family Porticoccaceae; genus Porticoccus; species uncultured Porticoccus sp. The sequence continues at coordinate 19,123 of NZ_CAXBHS010000015.1, read as the reverse complement.
CAATCTGCGACAGGGTGCGGAGAGTATCCTGGCGGCGGTGAGAGGAGCCGTGGAAGCGCGCCTTCGGCCAATTCTGATGTCGACTGCCACGACAATTTTTGGACTCGCACCGCTGGTATTTATTCCGGGTGCCGGCACGGAACTCTATCGCGGAGTGGGGATTGTGGTGCTGGCGGGGATACTGATTTCCACCCTGATTACCCTCAGTTTTCTGCCGTGTCTACTGATCACTGCATTGCAATGGCGCGATCGCCACAAGCCATTGCAGCATCCCTCCGCTGGTCAATGAGGCCGACTGCTCTACAAAAACAGGTAGCGCCGGCCTGTCGGTAACCCGCTTCGGTTGGAATCCCGGAGATGCTGTTTCGGGTCCTGCTACTCTTCGTCGGGTATCTCCGTTTCTGCGCCGATGTGATACGCAGCAAATCCGGCCATGACCACCTGATCCACCGCCATACCGATAATCCGTCCCGTATCACGTGCATGAATGGCGTGGCTGGCATTGGTGATCGGGTCGGTGACAACGCCCAACACCTGCCCTTTGATGACGCGGTCACCCAGCTTTTTCTTGCTGAACAAGATGCCGGCGTGTTCGGCCCTGATCCAGTAGGAGTCATAGTAGACCGGTTCCGGTTTACCCCAGATAAACAGCCTCGAAATCATGTTCTGCTTTTCCATCAGGCTGTTGAGGCTGTTCACCCCGGCCTTGATTTGCTTTTCCTGGATGCGCAGGGATTCCCCGGACTCCATGGACACGGCAACGATACCTGCATCCAGTGCCGCAGTGCGGAGCATGCCTGTTGTCCCGCTGCTGTGAACCACTGCCATACGATCAAACCCTTTGACGAATGTACGCACTTCAGCAATATTCATGTCGGCACGCAATTGTGGCAGGTTGGTGCGTTTCAGTGAGCCGGTATGGATATCCACCAGCATCGTGCAGTGGCTGATGATTTCATTGAACAGTGAGTAAGCGATCCGGTCCGCCAGATTGCCGGTGGGATTGCCGGGAAAATGGCGATTGAGATCACGCCTGTCGGATAAGTAGCGACTGCCCTGCTGGAAACCCTGCAGGTTGACTATGGGTACACCGATCACCTGTCCGGCCAGCATCTCCGGATCCAGGTCGTAGAGCGTGCGGCGAACAATTTCGATGCCGTTCAGTTCGTCGCCATGGACAGCCCCGGTCAGGCACAGGGTTGGCCCGGGTTTTGAACCATTCACCACCAGTACGGGTGTGGATTGAGACAGCCCGGCAATCTGCATGCCCGAAGACCAGGATAGCCGGGTCGAGGTGCCGGGCATGATTTCCGTACCGAGCAAGGTAATAGCTCCCGCCACTTCTTCTGTGGGGTCGATATCAGACGCATTGGCGGATTCTGCACTGGCCGCCTGATCATCCGAAAAATCCTCATTGTCGGGTGTTTTGGGCTTCGCTTCCGTTGCGGTTTGCGGTTCTGGTTCTGGTTCTGGTTCTGGTTCTGGTTCTGGTTCTGGTTCTGGTTCTGGGGCCTGGCCGGCTGGCGTCTCCGGGGAAAAGGATTGAATCCCAGGCGGTGGGGCCAGCTCTTTCAGGTTAATGTGAGGAGCAATTTTGGTTTTTTTTGGGGAGGATTCGGGGTCTTCTGAGGCTCCAGCTTGATCCGGGTGCGATATTTTTCTGGCGTGGTCGATATTTTTTCGAAGGGGTTTTGACGATTCAATATCCTCGACATTTTCATCATCGGCGGCTTCAGTTTCGGCCTCCTCAAACTCCAGTTGGCTTTCCGCCAGAGCGGGTATGCAGAGCAGGCAATACAGCAGGCTGGCCAGCAGGATACGGGGTACCAGTGTGGACAGCGGGTGGTTCATTGACATGATGTCTCCGGTTCGGTCGGTGCCCGGCCGGATCGTGTCTGCAGGAAAGATTCGTTCAATCTCGGTACAGCATCCAGCAGGGTTTTGGTGTGAAGATTTTGCGGATCTGCCATAACGGCTGCGGTGCGCCCTGTCTCGACAAGGCGCGCTTTATGCATCACCGCCATCCGATCTGCCAGGTAATCCACTACGCCCATATTATGGGTGATAAATAACATACCGATGCCGTCTTCGTCGACCAGCTCCCGGAGCAGACGGAGTATGCCGGCCTGAACGGAGACATCCAGCGCTGAGGTGATTTCATCACACAGAATAAAGCGGGGCTCCAGCACCAGCGCTCTGGCGATGGCCAGCCGCTGCCGCTGACCGCCGGAAAACTCATGGGGGTAGCGCCACAGGCTGTCGGCGGGCATCTCCACGCGTTCGAGAAACCGGACGGCCCGTCGGGTGCGTGCGTTGTCATCTTCGCCAATGCCGTGCACCCGCATCGGTTCTATCAGGGAGGTATGAATCGGCAGTCTGGGATTGAGGCTGGAGCCCGGGTCCTGGAAGACCACTTGCATGCGACGTCGCAAGGGGCGCATTTCAGCGCGGCTCAGGTGGGTAATATTCTGTCCTTCCAGGTGAATGCTGCCCGTGGTTGCTTCCTGCAAACGTAGTAGTGCCCGTCCCAGCGTGGTTTTCCCGCAACCGGATTCCCCCACCAGAGCCACGACCTCCCCGGCATTGACCTGCAGAGAAACCCCGTCAACCGCATGAAATTGATCGACGATACGTCGCATCAGGCCCTGGCGTATTGGAAAGTAAACCGAGAGATTATCCACCGCCAGTAAAGTCTGTGTTGAGGCTGGCGGTCGGGGCGAGCGGGACAGCCGCTCCGGCAGTGCCGCAATCAGGCTGCGGGTATAGGCATGTTGCGGATTGCTCAGCACGTCAAAGGTTTTGCCGCTCTCGACCAGTTCGCCATGTCGCATGACACCTACCGTATCAGCTATCTGGGCCACCACACCGAAGTCATGGGTGATAAATAACATACCCATGCCATAGCGGGCCTGTAACTCGCGCATCAGTTTGAGGATTTCTGCCTGCACCGTGACATCCAGGGCTGTGGTGGGCTCATCGGCGATTAACAGCGCGGGTTCACAGATCAGTGCCATGGCAATCATCACCCTCTGCCGCTGGCCACCGGACAGGCGATGGGGATACTCGAGGATGCGGTTGGCCGGGTCGGATATCAACACTTCACCCAGCGCCGTCAGAATACGCTCACGTCTGGCCTCGGCATTCAGGGCGGGTCGGTGTATCCGGAGGACTTCGTCCAGTTGCTCGCCGATGGTTAGCACCGGGTTCAGTGAGGTCATGGGCTCCTGAAAAATCATGCCGATGCGTCGGCCGCGGACACTGCGCAGTTGTTCATCATTGGCGCTGAGTAATTCGAGGGCTTCGCCACCCGGCTCATGCAGCCATGCCTGGCCGTCGGGGTGGCGGAAGCGGCCGGCGGGCAATAACCTCATGATCGAGAGTGCCGTCACGGATTTGCCACTGCCGGATTCTCCCACCAGACAATAGGTTTCACCGGCGTTCACTGTCAGGCTGATTCCATTCACTGCCCGCAGCCAGTTGTCGGCTTCGCCCAGTTCCGTGACCAGTGATTCCACCTCAAGCAACTTCACGCGCGTTTGCTCCGGTTGGTGTGGGGATCCACCGCATCCCGCAGCGACTCACCGAGCAGGTTGTAGGAAAACACCGTCAGAAAAATCGCTCCGCCGGGAAAAACCGCCAGCCACCAGTTGAAGGTGGAGGATTGCACAGCCTGATTAAGCAGCTGTCCCCAGGAGGGGTCATCAATCAGTCCCAGCCCGAGAAAGCTCAATGTCGCCTCTGCCAGAATGGCGGAAGCAACCCCGAAACTGGTGGCGACCAGCAGCGGCGCCAGCCCGTTTGGCAGCATGTGACGAAACAGTATGGAGCGCAGTGGTAGCCCACAGGCGACGGCGGCCTGCACAAAATCCTGCTGCCGCAGTTTCAGGAATTCTGCACGAACGTAGCGGGCATAACCCGACCAGGCCGTGATGCCGATGATGACCATCATCATGTAGATGGAGCGACCAAAAAAAGCCACAAAAGACAGCAACAGAAAGAGGGTCGGGATGGCTTCAAAAATTTCCACCAGCCGCATGCCGATAATATCCACGATGCCGGAAAAATAGCCCATCAGACCACCGATGATGGTGCCGATCACCAGGGCAATACCGGTGGCGATAAAACCGATGCCCAGGGCGATGCGAGAGGCGTGGATCATTCGTGAGGCGACATCGGCCCCGTTTTCATCGGTGCCCATCCAGTGGATGCGCTGCTCCGAGGTGAGCAGTGGTGATTCGATACCGGTGTCCGCATAGTCACGCAGATAATCCTTCGCCGAGTAGGGGATGGGCGCGCGGATCATTGTTTCAACCTTGCCGGTAGCCTCCAGCTCGCGATATTGCTCATAGATCACCAGGGCCGGTGGCGATACCACGGTATAGGCAATCATTGCGGTGAGGCCCAAGCCGACCATTGCCGAGAGAAACTTTTTCCACAAAGGGAGGGGCAACAGGGCAATCACCAGAATCATGGGGAGGCCGGCCAACCAGACCCAGTCGAGTGGGGTCATATGTTGCAGCAGCGGGCTGCTGGCCTGTCCGTCCACTACCAGGTAAAGGGGGTGACTGCTGGCCAGAAAAGGGGAGAATGTGGCAATAATCACCAGCAGGCCGATCCAGCTGAGGCCAATGCGAGCGCTGGTGCGTCCCAACAATGAAACGGCCACTTGCGTTGTCCAGGGCTGGGAGGGCTGTTTCATATCAGTGCCAGCAGATAACTCAGTCATAGCTGACCCTCGGATCGACAATGGCATAGGCAATATCTGCCAGCAGGTAGCCAAACAGTGTCAGCAGGCCGGAGATCAGTGTGACGGATAGCACCAGTTCGCGGTCCCTGGTTTGTACGGCTTCCACCGCCAGTTTTCCCATCCCGTCGATACTGAAGATGCTTTCCACAATCACCGAACCTGCCAACAGGCTGGGCAGCAGGGTGGCCGAGACTGTAATCAGCGGCAGCAGGGAATTGCGGAATACGTGTCGCCACAGAACAGTTTCTTCGTCGACCCCTTTGGCCCGGGCAGTGCGCGCATAGTCAGCGGCCAGATTTTCCAGCAGTGACGAGCGTGTCAGCTTGGCAAGAAAGGCCAATCCGCCGTAGGACAGTGCAATGATCGGCAGCACCAGATGCCAGAGCCGATCCAGCAGGTAGCCGCCCTGCATCACCTCGACGCCCAGATATCGGGACAATGTCAGCCCCCCACCCAGACCGATTGCGCCCGCCAGGGCAATACGGAATCCCGGGTGTTGCATACCGGCCAACAGACTGGTCAGCAGCCCCAGTGCAGCCGACAGCACTACATGCAAACCGCCCAGCCAATGGCCCCCGAGATCCCATGCCATGGTATAACCGAGCAGTGCCCCAATGGTGAATCCACCGCACTGGCGGGCAATTTTGGGTGCGGAGGTCGCCGCGGCAATCAGCAGCACTGTGACGGTCACAACGCAAGCCACTGCAATCAGCAAATCGCTGCCATTGGCAAACAGGGGCAGAAAGGTCTGATCGACGGTTTCGCGCTGTATCAGGCCGCCGGTGGGAAACCAGCGCCAGTATTGTTCGGAGGCAAAGAAACCGATAAACAGCACTCCGGCCAGCATGCTGGGCACTGACCACAGCCCCAGCAGAAAGATATTCGAGGCCACATCGAAGCGCCCGCCGCGCTGCCGCGCTGCCTGTACACCGATGCTGATGGCAATCGCATAAATGAGGGGGATGGAAATCAGGTTAAGCAGCAGGGTGATGGGCAGGCGTTCCGCCAGCAAATCCATCACCGGACGGCCGTAGCGAAAGCTGGTGCCCAGGTCCGCGCCTTTCCACAGGGAGAATGTCCCCAGCGTGCCATCCGGTTCCCGTTCGAAACCGATCGGCGAAATATTGTTCAGCCAACGCAGGTATTGCACCGGTGCCGGTTGATCCAGCCCATAGAGCTTGTTGTAGTAGTCCTCCAAAGCCCGGCGACTCTCCGGCTCCAGTTCCATGCCGTCTACCAGCGACTGGGCTGTAATGCCGCCCGGGGCCGCGGCCATGACAACAAAGACTACCAGTGTGATACCGAGCAGGGTCGGTATCATCAGCAAGGTGCGACGTATTAAATAATTCAGCATCGGCAGTTCAGCGATTGCGCTGGCGATCGGCCGGAACGTAGATCTCCACCGGCACACTCATGAGGTTCAGGCCCAGCCCGGTTTTTTCCAGGTTGCTGATTCGATCATCCACAAAAGCCAGGGTGTTGCGACGGAACAGGAACGTGTAGGGCTGGTCTTCCACCAGAATGCGTTCTGCCTTGTGCCACAGCTTCATGCGCTTTTCTTCATTGACTTCGCCGCGCGCTGCATCAATGGTGGCATCCAGTTCCGGGTTGCTGTAGTTAATGAAATTGTCACCGTTTTCCATGGACTGACTGGAGTGGAACATCTGGTAAATATCGATTTCGATACCGGAAGTCCAGCCGAGGGTGATGGCATCAAAATTCTTTTGCCGCAGGTCCTCTACCATCACCGACCACTCGGTGGGTTTCGGTTTCATCAGAATGCCCGCGCGGGCATAGAGATCCCTGAGGAACAGCACCATCCGCCGGGTATCATCGTTATCCTGGAAAAAGGTCAGCTCGAATTCGAAGTTCGTGCCATCCTCTGCCTGCAGAATGCCGTCACCGTTGCGATCGACAAAGCCCGCCTCGGCAAGTAACCGTTTGGCTTTTTCCATATCGCGGGGGAAGGGCTGGTTTTCCGGGTTGTGCTGGGATGATCCCGGCATAAACGGGCTCACTGCGGGTTGACCGTAGCCGAGAAAAATTTCCTCGAGCATGCGCTCCACATCGGTCAACAGCGACATGGCCATGCGTACCCGGGTATCGCTGAAGAGGCTGTTTTTGCCGCCGCGTTGCTGATTCCAGGCAATGAAGCTATAGCCGGCAGTGGGACTCATGTACTCAAAATGTTTGCTGCGTTCGCTGATGCCCGGGTCGTCAAGCAGGCGCTGATATTCCCGTGGGCGGGCCCCGTAAACATCGATATCCCCGTTGCGGAAGGTGGTGAGGCGGGCGCTGTCATTTTCAATAATACGCCACACAATCCGGTCGAACGATCCATCCACTGGGCCCCAGTACCGGGGGTTGCGCTCCAGTTCAACCCGGCCCTGGTCGGGGGTCCAGTTCTCCGGATCCTTGAGTCGATACGGGCCTGAACCCAACAATAGTCCGCGGCTCTCATTAAAGGTACGGGGCTCATCCAGGAAGCGCTTATAGAAATGTTCCGGGAGGATCGTCAAACCACCTGCCAGTTGCAGGCTGTTGAAGTAGGGTTCCTTGAAGACAAACTCCACGTGGTAATTGTCCTGCGCGGTGACCCGCTCAATCCGTGACAGATAGGCACGGCTTCGAGGTGCGGCAATGGCTTCGTTCATGATGAATTCAAACGTGAACTGCACATCCTTGGCGGTCATGGCTATCCCGTCGGAGAAGCTGATATCGCGGCGCAGGGTAAAGTTGATGGTGAGTCCGTCATCGGATATCTGCCAGTCTTCTGCCAGTAGCCCGCTCCACTCCAGTGTGTCCGGATCCCGAACCAGCAGGGATTCGAGAACATATTGCTGAACTTCCGAGGAGTAGGCGTCGCCCGAGACCAGTGGTGTCAGGGTGGTGAGGCCGCTGCCGAATGCCAGCATCAGCCAGTCCCCCTGCGCGTAATTGGCCTGTTGTGTGGCCAGTCTTGCCCGCTCAAAGGCATCTGTCCGGTCAGCGGTGTCTCTCAAGCGGTCATCCACCTCGGACGTATTGAAGCGCGCAGTGCGGACCGTCTGTTCCAGGTTGCGTAAAACGCCCCGGGTAGAGCGAATATCCTGAGCCTGTTCCTGCATCAGTCGGGTGATATCGTTCATGCGGGTCCACTGCCGGTCTATCTGGACCATCAGTAGTACCATCAGTAGACCAAGCGCGCCGATGCCGAGCCAGAATGCAATCCGGCTGATACCCATGTTGCCATTTTTCATGCTGATCCGCCCATCTCCGCTGTGCTATTCGATAACCGTTCTGTTGTATGAGTGCTTCCTGCACAGTCTGTTCAACTGCAGCGGCTTATATTACTGAACTTGTCGAATAAAGGGTGGCCGCTGTTAACCGTCGTTATCCTGACATGTTTTCCAACGCACTACGAAGATGGGCGACGGTGCGCTCGATGTTGTGCAGTTTGTCGAGACCAAACAAACCAATTCTGAAGGTTCTGAAACCTTCCGGCTCATCGCACTGCAAGGGTACTCCGGCTGCAATCTGCAGGCCCTGTTCCAGAAATTTTCTGCCATTTTGAATATCCGGATCATCGGTATAACTGACCACGACCCCGGGCGCCTGGAAACCCTCGGCGGCAACACTTTTATACCCCCGGTTGGTAAGTAGTTGGCGAACTTTCTGCCCCAGCTCAAGCTGCTCCTGTTTTACCTTGTCGAAGCCATAGGCTTCGGTTTCCTGCATGGTGTCACGGAATTGCAGCAGGGCGTCGGTGGGCATGGTGGCGTGGTAGGCGTGGCCACCCTTTTCATAGGCTTCCATAATTTGTAGCCATTTGCGCAGGTCGCAGGCAAAGCTGCTACTGGTGGTGTGGTCAATGCGCTGTCGCGCCTCTTCCCCCAGCATGACCAGCGCACTGCAGGGCGATGCGCTCCAGCCTTTTTGCGGTGCACTGATCAGGATGTCGACGCCACAGGCCTGCATATCTACCCAGAGCGTGCCCGACGCAATGCAGTCGAGCACAAACAGGCCGCCCACCGCGTGAACGGCTTCTGCCACTGCACGAATATAGTCATCCGGCAGCAACATGCCAGCGGCGGTTTCCACGTGGGGTGCAAAAACCATTGCCGGTTTTTCTGCGTGAATCCAGGCGGTGACTTCATCAATGGGAGCGGGCGCCAGTGACGGTCGTTCGGGATCATCGTCCACTGGCCGTGCTTTCATCACGGTAATATCGTCGCTGATTTTTCCCATTTCCAGAATCTGGCTCCAGCGATAGCTGAACCAGCCGTTGCGAATAACCAGGCATTTTTTGTCTGTGGCGAACTGACGGGCTACCGCTTCCATACCGTAGGTGCCGCCACCGGGGACCACCACAACGGCTTCGGCGTGGTAAACCCGCTTTAATGTGCTGGAGATGTCATTCATCACCGCCTGAAAGCGTTTGGACATGTGGTTCAGTGAACGGTCGGTGAAGACCACGGAATATTCCAGTAAACCGCTGGGATCGGTATCGGACAGTAGGCCGGGCATGGGGGCTCCTTCTTGTCAGTGCGTCATTCTTGCGTAAGGCCGGTCAGTATATTTTAAGCCGGTGAAGATTCCCAAAGCTTGTCGTCGAGTCGGTGCGAAAGATTTGCTGCACAAACGGTTCATTATGAATGTGCCGTAAAGAGAATAATCCGGTTTTGGTTATTCAAAACCCGGCGGACAAGTCAATTTTTTGTCGGCCAAAAAACGAATTTCTGGCCAGAAAAATGTCATTGATTGGCGCGATTAATTTATTGATAACGTATTAAAAAATAGATAGTTTTAATGGTTCCGCAGTTGATTTCAGCTTCTGTTTCATATGCGGCTAATGCTGTATTAACCACATGTTAATGCAGTGGGTATTGGCTAACAATAAAATGATGAAGGGTTCTATGGCTAGATATATTGTGACGAAAAAACCACAGGAAAATGGCAATCATATTGTCCACAATTTGGGCACCTGGTGTCCGGATTTGCCGGACTCTGTGGATCAGAAATCCCTGGGTAATTTCCCCACCTGCCAGGCGGCAATGAGGGAGGCGAAAAAACATTTTCAGGAGGTCAATGGCTGCTTTAAATGTTCACGAGCCTGCTTTGTAGGATAAACTCCTCAAAGCAGTACAGCAGGGCCATTGAAAAGTGGCCCTTTTTTCTGGCCTGCCATTGGCGTTAATGGCAGGAAAACGGGGCGCTGGTCAATCGCGGGCCGACCCCAGCCGGGCATCCTGTCAGTGGATGGACCGCCTTGCTAGTCGTTTTTACATAGAGAGTTGGAATGGAAAAGATATTTGAGAACACCATGTATGCCGCACGCTGGTTGCTGGCGCCCATTTATTTTGGGTTGAGTTTTGCGTTGTTGGGCCTCGGCATAAAGTTTTTTGTCGAAGTGGTGCACACATTGCCCATGATTCTGACCATGTCTGAAATGGACCTGATTCTGGTGGTGCTTTCACTGGTGGATATTGCCCTGGTGGGTGGCCTGATTGTCATGGTGATGTTTGCCGGCTACGAGAATTTTGTCTCACAACTGGATCTGAAAGAATCCACCGACAAACTGGTCTGGCTGGGCAAACTTGATACCAGTTCACTGAAAAATAAAGTGGCGGCATCCATTGTGGCCATTTCGTCGATTCACCTGCTGAAAGTTTTTATGAATGCGCCGGAAATAGCGAATGACAAGATCCTCTGGTACGTCGTGTTGCATATGACCTTTGTGGTTTCTGCCTTTGCCATGGGCTTGCTGGACAGAATTATGACCCGTCACTAGCCCGATTCTGGGTGACAGAACTCTCGATGATAGCCGTGGTGGGCAGGATATGTCCTCCGTGCTTTCCTGCATTGTGAATATTGCGTGATCCGCCAACATAAACGCGGCATAGCAGAGTTTGGTTTGGTTGAAACGGGGTAGAGCCGCCAGTACCGGAAACGCCGACGCGGCCTTTCCGGTACTGTGTGAATCATCGCAATCTAGCGCAATGGTTCATTGACGAATTCCAGCGCTGGTGGATAGCCTTTATCGGCTGATTTTTTGAACCACACCATACCCTTGTCTTCACTTTTTGTCGTGCCAAGACCGTTATAGTACAAGCCTCCCAATGCGTACATTGCAACGGGATGCCCTTCATTGGCGGCTTTCTCGTACCATTTTATGGCCTCGGCATAGTCCTGAGTAACGTTCTCCCCAGCCTGATAAAACCAACCCATTTCGAACAGTGCTCCCGGGTGGTTTTGGCGAGCGGCTTTCTGATAGTAGTCAAAGGCTGTTTGTATGTCTTTGTCCGTCCCCCAGCCTTCTTTGTAGAGAATTGCAACACCATACTGTGCGTCGGCATCACCTGTGGCAGCGAGTTCGGAGAGAATGGCATAGCCTTCATCCAGCTTGCCACTGCGGACAGCTTCATAACCCTCTTCGAGGGTTTCTGCCCACGCCGAGATCGAAAAGATAATACCTATTAATAAGCTGATATATTTCACGGACACTCCAGGGATAGTCATTCTGTTATTTTGTTGTCGGCACAGGAATTACCTGAACGACATTGTGGAAGAGAGCGATATTGTCGTCTGCAAATCTTCCGGTTGAAACGTTTGATTGTCTCAAGGGTTACGAGTTCACTTTGCCTGATGGATCATATTCAGACATACCCGTCGGGGACGGCTGAACCAGGCGAGACAACTGTCATTGCAGTAACCGGTGTCCGGCAGGTAATTGCCGCGCCATCCACAGTGCCAGTTTATGCTTCATGTGGACGATATCATGCTGTTCATTGGCCAGTGGCTGAATCAGTTTGTCGTGCACCAGAAGTTTATAAATGTATTCGATTTTTTCGTTGGCTGAGTCGCTGGCTTCAAATTTTGCCGCACCACGTTTTTCGGCATAGATCATGCCTATTCGCAGTGCTTCCTTGAGGAGTTCGGTCTCGTGTTTCAATTTGGACATGGATAGTTTCCTGGTTCAGTCGCAGCAGCCGGTAAGCCCCTGGTCCATCAGTTCGGCAGGGGAGTCGGTATCAATTGTACCCACAACGGTTGCCGGAACACCTGCAACCACAGAGTGGGGGGGGACATCGTTCAATACCACGCTGGCGGCCGTTATTTTGGAACCGGCACCAATTTCGATGTTGCCGAGAATTTTTGCACCGGGGCCAATCATCACGCCGCGCCGCACTTTGGGATGACGGTCACCGGACTCCTTACCGGTGCCGCCGAGGGTCACTGACTGCAGGATAGACACGCAGTCCTCTATGATGGCCGTTTCTCCGATGACGATACCGGTGGCATGGTCAAACATGATGCCGCGCCCAATGCTGGCGGCGGGGTGAATGTCCACACCAAAGGTCACCGATATCCGGTTTTGCAGAATTAGCGCCAGGGATTTTCTGTCCCGCTGCCACAGCCAATGAGCAGCGCGCCACGCCTGCAAGGCGTGAAATCCCTTGTAGTAGAGGAACGTGGAGAAGAGGTTCTGGCAAGCCGAATCACGCTGATAGATGGCGAGAATATCGCAATTGACGCGGTCTTCGATATCTGGATCCGCTGCAAAAGCTTCCTCGAACACCTCGTGCAGCGTAAGCGCTGACATGGCGCTACAGCCCAGTTTCTCCGCCAGCAGGAAACCCAGGGCTGCCAGCATTGAATCGTGTTTCAGAAGGGTGACTTGCAGAAAACTGGCCAGTACCGGTTCTTCTCCGGCAACCACGGTGGCTTCCTGCTGAATTTTTTGCCAAAGACTTGTGCTCATAAGCGGAAATCTTGATGTTTAACAGTGGGTGCCATTATCAAGGTCAGCCGGTTAATTTTCCAGCGGCGTTCGTGCCAGACACCAAACATCGACCCTGACCGCCCCCGCGCTCATCAACAAATCGCTCAGTTCTCCAACGGTGGTGCCTGTGGTCATCACATCATCCACCAGGCCAATGTGTTTCCCGTTCACTGGTGCATGGAGCTGAAAGGCACCCCTGATATTGGTCAACCTCGCTTTGCGGGATTGCCCCTGCTGATGTGGCGTATGTCGGTGACGATGCAATAGCTGTTGATCAACCGGAATGGCCAGTTTCCTGCCCAAATAGCGGGACAGCCAGCCCGCCTGATTGAAGCCCCGTGTAAATTGCCGTCGCCAATGCAGTGGCACCGGTGCAAGCAAGTCCGGTAAAGCGGACTCCGGGTTGTTTTGGGACGTCAATATCGCGGACACCAGTAACTCGGCCAGCAAAGTGCCGCGGTTGAATTGGCCCCGGTGTTTGAAACTGTTGACCAGTCGATCTACCGGATACGTATAACGTAGGGGAGCAATACAGTGATGAAAAGCGGGTGGGCTGACCAGGCATCGACCACAAACAGTCGGAGTGGTCAGGGGCAGACCACACCGGGAGCAGGCTGGCCAATTAAACGGCAGGGCTGCCTGGCAGTCAGTGCACAGATCCTGTCCCCGCCCGGAAGCGATGCCGCACAGCAGGCATTGCCCCGGTAGCAGCCCATAACTTGCCCGGTGCAGCAGTCGTGTCCATCGAACACGGTCAAATACAGCTTTTACTGATGGGAACATCGCTTGTTAACCTAAAATCCATTTATGGTTGACAGTGGTGTTGGCTCACCTATCATAGCGGGCTGTCACTGCACTATATGAGAGATAGCCGATGTCCGCCAGCCACACCACAGATATCCGCCATGACTGGAGCCGTAAGGAGGTTTTGGCGCTGTTCAATCAGCCTTTTAATGACCTGATGTTTCAAGCGCAGGTAGTGCACCGTCAGCATTTCAATGCCAACGAAGTGCAACTCAGCACATTGCTCTCAATCAAAACGGGCGCCTGCCCGGAGGATTGTAAATATTGTCCGCAAAGTGCCCGCTACGATACGGGCCTCGAGAAGGAGAAGCTGCTGGCTGTGGAGCAGGTGATCGAGGAGGCAAAAGCCGCCCGGGCGAGCGGGGCCACCCGTTTCTGTATGGGGGCTGCCTGGCGATCGCCAAAAGACAAAGATATGCCCGTGGTGGCCGAGATGGTTCGTCAGGTCAAGGCACTCGGTCTGGAAACCTGCATGACCCTGGGTATGCTGGAGGCAGAGCAGGCCCGACTACTGGCCGATGCAGGCCTGGATTACTACAACCACAATCTCGACACATCTCCGGAGTATTACGGCGAAATCATCACCACGCGCACCTATGAGGATCGTCTGAACACCCTGAATAATGTGCGCCAGGCAGGCATGAAAGTCTGTGCGGGGGGCATCGTCGGTATGGGTGAGGGGGAAAAAGACCGGGCGGGACTGTTGATGCAGTTGGCCAATCTTCCCCATCATCCGGAGTCAGTGCCGATCAATATGCTGGTGAAAGTGGCGGGTACTCCTCTGGACAGTCAGGAGGACCTGGATCCCTTCGATTTTCTTCGCACGATTGCGGTAGCCCGTATCCTGATGCCCAAATCCCACGTGCGGCTGTCCGCTGGCCGCGAGGAGATGAATGACCAGATGCAGGCGCTCGCCTTTATGGCGGGTGCCAACTCTATTTTCTATTGCGAAAAGTTGCTTACCACCCCCAACCCCAAGGCCAACAGTGACATGGCGTTGCTCGGTCGTCTCGGTATCCAGCCTGAAACCCGTCAGGTTGAGCGGGACAGTCTCGAGGAAGCGCGGGCTTTACAGCGGGCAGTGGCCGAGATGGAAACAGACCACCTGTTTTACAACGCCGTGAATTAGCAGCGCGTTACCGACACCCTCCGTATTCGCAGTATTTTTATCACAGATCATCGCCGGGGCAGTGGATTCGCTTACCCGGGGGGAAGGGTCAGATGACATCATCCATGGATCAGGTGTTACAGGCGCGACTGGATCAGCGTCAGATTGACAACCTGTATCGCCGTCGACACCTGTTGCAGTCGGCTCAAAACAGTATTGTGCAGGTGGACGGCAAAACCTGCGTGGCCTTTTGCAGCAATGATTATCTGGGGCTGGCCAGTCACCCGGCTGTGATCGACAGTATGCGCCGTGGTGTTGAAACCTATGGGGTCGGCAGTGGTGCCTCCCATCTGGTCTATGGCCACTCCCAGGAGCATCATGCCCTGGAGGAAGAGCTGGCCGCGCTGACCGGTCGTCCCCGGGCGCTGTTGTTTTCCACCGGTTATATGGCCAATCTGGGTGCCATCCGGGCTCTTGTAGACAAGGGCGATCACGTCTATCAGGATCGTCTTAACCACGCGTCCCTGCTGGATGGCGGATTGGCCAGCAATGCCTCCTGCCAGCGCTATCGGCATGCCGATGTCGGCGACCTTACCCGGCGACTGGGCAAGACAGAACATGGCCGAAAACTGGTTGTCACTGATGGTGTGTTCAGCATGGATGGGGATCTGGCACCGCTGCCAGCGTTGGCCCGGGCCTGCGCCGAACAGGGTGGTTGGTTGATGGTGGACGATGCTCACGGTTTTGGTGTGCTGGGAAAAAACGGCGGTGGTCTGACAGAGCACTATGGGCTCGATGTCACCGATGTGCCGGTGCTCATGGGAACGCTGGGCAAGGCATTTGGTACCTTCGGTGCTTTTGTGGCCGGTTCCGATGCCCTGATCGAAACCCTGATCCAGTATGCTCGCACCTACATTTATACCACTGCATTGCCTCCCTCCGTGGCAGCGGCCACTCGCATCAGTCTGAAAATACTGCGCCGGGAAACCTGGCGCCGTGAAAAACTGCTCAGCCTGATCGAACGGTTCAGGACGGGGATCGGCGAACTCGGGCTGGAGTTGTTGAATTCACCGACGCCCATCCAGCCGGTCATGTTGCATGATGACGCGGTCTGTTACCGGGTGGGCGAGGGTCTGCGTGCCAGGGGATTTCTGGTGGGTGCGATCCGTTCTCCCACTATTCCCGTGGGCAGTGCAAGATTGCGCATAACCCTCTGTGCCGAGCACACCGACGACCAGGTGGATGCGCTGGTTGAGGCGATTGGTAAGACTGTGGCGGAAGTCGGGAAAATTCACAGTGAATAACCTCTACTTCCTCACGGCCTGTAAAAAAATCTGTGATGGATCGGGTCAATGGCCTACAACCCGGGAGATCGTTTAGGTTGGTACAGCGTGCAATGGTTAAACGATTTTTTGTGACAGGCACCAATACCGGTGTTGGCAAAACCCTGATCAGTACCGCGTTGCTGGCTACGGCTCGCGATAGCGGATTGACTACTGTCGGGTTGAAACCGGTGGCTGCCGGGTGTGAGGTCACGGATGAGGGGCTCCGCAATGCCGACGCCCTTTCGTTGCTGGCCCAGTCGAGTCTGCCGTTGTCCTATGATGAAGTGAATCCGGTGGCGCTGGCACCGGCGACCGCACCGCATATTGCCGCTGCAGAGGCGGGTCGGCGGCTGAGTGCCGAGCGACTGGCAGGATTCTGCCGGGGCATTATGCTGCAACCGATGGACCTTTTGCTGATTGAGGGGGCGGGCGGTTGGCGAGTGCCCCTGAACGAGCGGGAAACGTTCGCTGATCTGGCCAAAATTTTGCAATTGCCGGTGATTCTGGTGGTGGCGATGGAGCTTGGTTGTATCAATCACGCGTTGCTTTCGGCAGAGGCGATTCAGCGGGACGGGCTGAAGATGGCAGGCTGGGTTGCCAACCAGATTTGCCCCGAGAAAATGGACCGCTACCATGAGACCCTGGCAAGCTTGCAAGCCCGATTGCCATGCCCCATGATCGGTGCAGTACCATGGTTGTCGAACCCGACCCCGGAACAGGCAAAGCCATTCCTGAAACCGGAGTTTTTGACGGCAAAAAACCAATTAACCAGTGGTGAATAATTTATGGGTATGAGAAGCGAAGAAGAGTATTCAGAAGAAGATCTGGAGCGAATCCGCCAGGTGGTCAACTCGGGCGTTCATTCTGTGGAGCGAAAACCGTTTCGCTTCAGTCTGTTGTTCCTGTGGTGGATTGTGGTGGCCGCCATGGGTGGCGTCGCCTGGTTTTTCGCCAGAATGATCGGTGCGGTTTAACCGGCCAGATGCAAAATCGCCTGCCATTCCTCGTCCGTGACTGGGACGATGGATAATCTCCCCTGCCTGAACAGCACCATGTCCTGCAGGGTTCTCTGTTGTTTCAACTCCGACAGTGGTATCAACCGCGCGAATTTCCTGACCAGTTTTACATCCACACAGAACCAGCGCGGTTTGTCCGCCGTGCTGGCCGGGTCATAGCCGTCACTCGCCGCATCAAACTGGTTGGGGTCAGGATAACCTGCGCTGGTGATGACCATGATCCCTGCAATTCCCACCGCCTTGCAGCTCGAATGATAGAACAGCACCAGATCTCCCGGTTTGACCCGGTCGCGCAGATGGTTGCGCGCCTGGTAGTTGCGAATGCCATCCCACCGGCAGCGCTGGTCCGGTTCGGCAGCCAGGTGATCGATGCTGAAAATGTCGGGTTCGGATTTGAACAGCCAGCAGGACATGATGGCATCTCTGGATAATCAGTCTGGGAAAATCAATCAAAGTGTCCGGAAATGCCGGGCCGCCTCAACAGCAGCCCCGCTTGTTTGCCGAGGAAAGCAAACGGTCGGTCAGGCGTCTTTGACCCGGACCATCAGTTTGCCGGTATTTTCACCGGTATAAAGTTTCTTGACGGTCTGCAGGGCGGTTTCCAGACCCTCTGACACATCCAGACGAGCCTTCAGTCTGCCTTCCTTCATCCAGCCAATCAGTGCCTCGGTCGCTTCCGGGTAACGATCCATGTAGTCCAGGATGATGAAACCCTGAATCTTCAGGCGATGCATCAGAATCAGGTCATAGTTGTAGGGACCGGGTACCGGCTCTGTGGCATTGTACTGGGAGATCAGCCCGCAGGTGGGGATACGGCCATGCAGATTCATCTGTTTGAGACATTCGTCGAGAATCTTTCCACCGACGTTGTCAAAGTAGACGTCGATGCCGTTTGGGCAGGCCTTGGCGAGCGCCTCTGCGACATTTTCGGTTTTGTAGTTAATGGCCGCATCAAAGCCGAGCTCTCGGGTAATCCACTGACATTTCTCATCTGAGCCGGTCAGTCCAACCACATGGCATCCCTTGATCTTGGCGATCTGACCAACGAGGCACCCCACAGCGCCTGCCGCCGTGGAAACGACCACGGTTTCACCGGGTTGTGGGTCACCGATCTCCAGCAGACAGAAATAGGCGGTGGGGCCAACCAGGGCCAGTGTGCCAAATGCATCGATGACAGGCACATCGCCAACTTCACCCAGCAGACCAACGGTGGCAGGTGAGCCGATCTGGTAATCTGCCCAGCTGCCGATACCGCTGACAATATCGCCAGCCTTGAACTCGGGGGTATTACTTTTGATTACGGTGCCGCAGACGACGCCACGCATCGGGGCGTTGATCGCCACCGGTTCCATATACTGCTCCATGTCGCTCATCCAGATCCGATTGGTGGGATCCAGTGACAGGTAGTTGAGACGAAACAGGCACTCGCCCTCACCGGGCTCCGGAATGGCTTCCTGCTCAAGGCTCAATACATCATCGGTAATCTCTCCGACAGGACGCTTGCGCAAACGCCATACTCGATTGGTGTCTGACATGGTGTTGTTCTCCTTATTTGTCATCGTGAAGTGGATCGATTCTGCGTTTCTTGCTAGGGATTTTTAGGCCCGGCCTGCTGGTTGTAGGCAGCCCCAAGGTTAGCTGATAAAAAAAACATCGTACTTGACGTACCCTTCGGGTCCAAACTGGATTTCCGTCATCTTGTTAATGCACTGAATATCGTTGAGCCAGGCGTATTTCTCCGCCGAGGTCTGAAAGGTGGGCGCGGCGATAAAGTAGGGGATATCCTTATCAGTCAGTAACTCGCCATTGCTGAGCCGCTCTGCACTCTCGGAGGAGTTTTTGATAATACCGTTGTAGCTCATATAAATATGGGCACCATCATCTGTTTCGATCAGTCCCCTCACATCCAGCCGGAAAGTACCACTTGGCATAATGCGCAGCCAGTCGGCACCCGGCGCAATGAACTGGCCATTGATGTCAGGACCCCTGACCCAGCCACCGGGACGCACATTGACAATCATCAGCCCCGAATCAATTGAGACAGGCGGATCCAGCGGTGCCAGATAGGTCATGATGTATTGGGTGGTCAGGTGGGTGCTGGGTTGCGGGTTGTCGTGCCGGGCCATCAGTAAATTCTCTCTGACAATACAGTTTATTGGTATCGGTCACTGTCGTGACGATGGTTCAGGCCACTTTTTCTGTCGATAGGCGGTCGAGGTTAATGCAAGAATAACGATTCAATGCATTTTCGGGGTGATGCCTGAGCATTCAGCATCCTAGCGGTTTTTGAATGCTCAGTACAGTAAGAGCCTTGTCCAATATGAAGTGAGTCTGGAGGGCGGGTGTGATTCCAAGATGAAA
>NZ_CAXBHS010000014.1:0-48084 GCF_963975625.1 uncultured Porticoccus sp. | reverse complement strand
GCAGGAGCAGGAGCAGGAGCAGGAGCAGGAGCAGGAGCAGGAGCAGGAGCAGGATGAGCCTGAAGCCGAAACGGTCATCCAGGCAAGACTTCCGGAACAAATCGATATCCACTGGCCCGACTCAGCAACAGCTGAATCCACTCAGCAGTCCGAAGATAACTCACCGACAGAGCGGGCAGGCAAAGCCACTGAAAATCCGCCACAGGATGTGGTAGAAGATAATCCACTGCACCTGCAGAGCGACACAACTCTCTTTTATCCCCCCGCCAGACCCCGGCGAAAAACCTGGTTATGGCTGACACTTTCCCTATTGGCTTCCGCTCTGCTGGCTGCACAGTACCTGTATTTTTTCGCCGATGTGATTGGCGAGGATCCGGGCAATCGGCAATGGATAGGCCGCTATTGCGAGGTGGCGGGCTGTGAACTGTCACCCCTGCAGGACCTGAACAAAATCAGCAGCGATCAATTAATGGTCTACAGCCACCCGGATATACCCGATGCCCTGAGCGTAGATGCTGTCCTGATCAATGAGGCCAGCTTTGCACAACCTTTCCCGTCGCTGGTGCTAAGATTTGAAAACCTGCAGGGGGAAATCCTTGCGCAACGCCGTTTTCAGCCCAAAGAATACCTGCACGGAGACCTGGCCGACATGACCATGATGCCCGCCAGACAACCGGTGAAACTTAAGCTGGAGCTGATTGATCCCGGACAGGACGCCGTCAGTTATCTGCTATTCATTCCCAAATAATCTTTATTCCGTCGGCCAAGAGCGGGTATCATCAACACCCCGTTTTTTCCGAGCTTAGATTGAGGCAACCCAACTTGGTGAAGATTGGTCAACATGCGCTGGCATCACGAACCATACTGGCACCCATGGCCGGCGTGACAGATTTGCCATTTCGCCAACTCTGTCGAGCACAGGGTGCTGGCATGGCCGTATCGGAGATGATCACCTCCGATACCCGCCTGTGGCACACCCGGAAGAGCCAACAGCGGCTGATCCACAAGGATGAGCTCTCGCCTAGATCTGTACAGATTGCCGGCAGCATCCCCTCACTCATGGCAGATGCCGCCCGACAAAACAGGGAGCTCGGTGCCGAGATCATTGATATCAATATGGGTTGCCCCGCCAAAAAAGTTTGCAAACGGGCAGCCGGGTCGTCATTGCTCCAGGATGAGAAGTTGGTAGCAGCTATTCTTTCCGCCGTGGTCAGGGCCGTCGACATCCCCGTCACGCTGAAAATTCGCACCGGGTGGGACACTCAAAATCGAAACGCGCTCAACATTGCCCGGATTGCCGAAGACTGCGGCATCCAGGCGCTTGCTGTCCACGGACGCACCCGCGCCTGTCGCTTCAACGGCCAAGCTGAATACGACACAATTGCGAGCGTGGTTCAATCAGTCGATATCCCGGTATTCGCCAACGGTGATATCCGTTCTGCGAAGGATGCCAAAGCAGTGCTTGACCACACCGGTGCCACCGCCGTGATGATTGGCCGCGCTGCCCAGGGCAATCCATGGCTCTTTCGTGAGATCAATCACTACCTGGAACACGGCTCGCTACCGGAATCCCTCTCCGGGCAGGAATTCGCTGCCCAGGTGGTTGACCATATTCGCGCCATACACAGGCACTACGGGGAATATTCAGGTATCCGGATTGCCCGCAAGCATGTGGGCTGGTACGTTGAACGCCTGCCCGGCGGTGAAACCTTTCGCCGGTCTTTCAACCAGCTGGACAACCATAACGAACAAATAGACCACCTGCACACCTACTTGGCAGGACAGAACAATTGGGACCAAGCCGCATGAGCGCCATTGATACATTCACTATCCAGGCCGAGGTAAGTGCCGAGCCATCGGATACCACGCACCATCACAAATCCCTGCGCCTCTGTGTGGAAACCGCACTGCAACAATACTTCCTGCATCTGGACGGACAGCCGACCAATGATTTGTACCAGCTGGTACTTACAGAGGTGGAGGAACCCCTGCTTGAGGCGGTGCTCAGCTATACCCGCAACAACCAGAGCAAGGCGGCAGAAATGCTTGGCCTGAACCGTGGCACACTGCGAAAAAAACTCAAACAATACAATCTACTATAAAATACCAACACTGAGGACCATATGAGCGACTTGCGTAAAGTTTCCCGCGCCCTGATCAGCGTCTCGGACAAGACAGGCATTGTTGAATTCGCTAGGGCATTGTGCAGTCAGGGAGTCGAGGTCCTCTCTACAGGCGGCACCTACCGCCTACTCAACGAGAATGGCATCAGTGTCAGGGAAGTCTCGGATTACACTGGATTCCCGGAAATGATGGACGGCAGGGTCAAAACCCTTCATCCCAAAGTGCATGGAGGCATCCTCGGTCGCCGTGGCACCGATGACAGCATCATGAATGAACATGGCATATTGCCCATCGACATGGTGGTGGTAAACCTCTACCCCTTCGCCACCACCGTGGCCGATCCCGCCTGCGATTTGCCAACCGCCATTGAAAATATTGATATCGGCGGCCCTACCATGGTTCGCTCCGCGGCTAAAAACCACAAGGATGTCGCCATTGTGGTCAATGCCGGCGACTACAGTGCAGTGCTGGATGAAATGCAGGCCAACGGCGGCCAACTCAGTTATGACACGCGCTACAGCCTGATGGTCAAAGCCTTTGAGCACACTGCCGCCTACGATGGCATGATCGCCAACCACTTCGGTGCCCGCCCTTTCAATTTTGAGCCGGGCACCAACGAGAAACGCGACTTCCCCGACACCTTTAACACCCAGTTTCTGAAAATTCAGGAAATGCGCTACGGCGAGAATCCACACCAGAAGGCAGCCTTCTACGTGGAGGCCAGTCCGGCGGAGGCCAGCGTCGCCACCGCCCGTCAATTGCAAGGCAAGGAGTTGTCCTACAACAATATCGCCGACACTGACGCAGCCCTGGAATGCGTCAAGCAATTCGATCAGCCCGCCTGCGTGATCGTCAAACACGCCAATCCCTGCGGCGTGGCCGTGGCAGCGGATATCGGGACCGCCTATGACCTGGCCTTTGCCACTGACCCGGAATCCGCCTTCGGTGGCATTATCGCCTTCAACCGCGAGCTGGATGCGGCCACCGCCGAAGCCATCTGCGAAAAACAGTTCGTGGAAGTCATCATCGCTCCCAGCGTCTCTGATGCGGCAGTGACCGCAGTCAGCAGCAAGAAAAATGTGCGCCTGCTGGCATGTGGCCAATGGGGCAAAACCCGCCCACAGGACTTTGACTTCAAACGGGTTAACGGTGGCCTGCTGGTACAGGATCGAGATAACGGTATGGTCTCCGCCGCCGATCTGAAAGTGGTCACCGACCGAAAACCCACAGATGATGAGCTGGCAGACCTGCTGTTCGCTTGGAAGGTAGCCAAAATGGTGAAATCCAACGCCATCGTTTACGCAAAAAACAACCGAACTATCGGTGTGGGGGCAGGGCAGATGAGCCGCATCAACTCCGCCCGTATCGCCGCCATCAAGGCGGAGCACGCGGGACTGGAAGTGACGGGTGCCGTCATGGCCTCGGACGCTTTCTTCCCGTTCCGGGACGGTATTGATAACGCCGCCACAGTGGGCATCAGCTGCGTCATTCAGCCGGGTGGCTCAATCCGCGACGAGGAAGTGATCGCCGCCGCCAACGAACACGGCATGGCCATGGTGTTTACGGGTATGCGGCACTTCCGTCACTGATAATGCACGATGACGTTACTCCTATCACGTTGATTTTGTGGCGGTTGTGCCCTGCCAACACAACCGTCTCTGTCATTTAAGGCAAGAGAATTACGCATGAATATTCTGGTGATCGGCTCCGGCGGACGGGAACACGCACTGGCGTGGAAAGCAGCCCAGGGCAAGGATGTAGAAATGGTTTTTGTGGCACCGGGCAATGCGGGCACAGCGCGGGAACCGGGTGTCCAGAATGTCGCTATTGATGTCAACGACTTTGCAGCACTGGCAGATTTTGCCCAGCAGAACAACGTCGCCATGACCATCGTCGGCCCGGAACAGCCACTGGTGGACGGCATTGTGGATTTTTTCGCCGACCGCAGCCTGCGGGCCTTTGGCCCCTCGAAAGGGGCCGCACAACTTGAAGGTTCCAAGGCCTTTACCAAGGATTTCCTAGCGCGTCACAACATCCCTACTGCGGAATATCAGAATTTCACTGAGATCGAACCGGCGCTTGCCTACCTGCGCGGGAAAGGGGCTCCCATTGTCATCAAGGCCGACGGCCTGGCCGCGGGCAAAGGGGTCATTGTCGCCAAAACCCTGGAGGAAGCCGAAAACGCCGTGCACGATATGCTGGCGGGCAACGCCTTCGGCGATGCCGGCCATCGGGTAGTTATCGAAGAGTTTCTGGCTGGTGAGGAAGCCAGCTTTATTGTCATGGTGGACGGGGAGCACATCCTGCCAATGGCGACATCGCAGGATCACAAGGCTCGGGATGACGGTGACTTGGGGCCGAACACCGGTGGCATGGGGGCTTACTCCCCCGCGCCGGTGGTGACTCCTGAAATTCACGAGCGCGTCATGGCTGAGGTCATTCAGCCCACTGTGCAGGGGATGGCCGCAGAGGGCAACCGTTACACCGGTTTCCTGTATGCCGGGCTAATGATCATGCCCGACGGCACCCCCAAGGTGATTGAGTACAACTGCCGCTTCGGTGATCCGGAAACCCAGCCGATCATGATGCGGTTAAAATCTGACCTGGTCGCACTCTGTACTGCGGCACTGGACAAGACACTTCACCACTGCACGGTTGATTGGGACCCGCGGGCCGCACTGGGTGTCGTTTTGGCGTCGGGAGGTTACCCAAATGACTACCGCAAGGGTGATGTCATCTCAGGTCTTTCCGCTTCCGGCACAGAAGACAGCAAGGTGTTTCACGCGGGGACCAGAGAGGTTGATGGAGAGGTTGTCACCAACGGCGGGCGAGTGCTCTGCACCGTCGGGCTGGGCAACACGGTCTTTGAGGCCCAGCAGCGAGCCTACCAGCTGGCAGAACAGATTTGTTGGAATGATGTCTATTTTCGCCACGATATTGGCTATCGGGCGATCGCACGGGAGAAGGTTTGAAAGCAAGCTGAGCTACTGCTGCTGACGCTGCAACCAGACCTCAAGGCCCTGAGCATTCAGTTCAAGATCCATGTCAAGATCCTGCTCAATCATCGCCATGTCGGCATCCGGCCAATGAGCCTGTATCCGTGTCAGCGTGAGCGCTTTTATCCGCTTGTAAATCGTGCTCTCCCGCTCTGGCCCAGCCTCCAGAGACAGCGCCATGTCACACCAGACATTTATTTGCTCGCGCAGCGACATCACGTAATTTTCAGGTTCATCCAGCAGGCTGTAGTGGGTGAGATAAACCCGCCGGGGCCGATAACTCATTAGTAAATCCAGCGAACTGAGCAGGCGCTCAGGGGCAAACTGCACTGGTGTTGTGGTGGGCATGATAAACCGATCACTCCCCAGCGCCGGAGTCAGGTAGGCGAGACCAAACGTGTCTCCGGTAAACCAGCCACCACTGACCTTATCCCAAATACAACAATGGTGTTCGGCATGTCCCGGCGTATGACGAAACTCCAGTGTGCGCCCACCCAGATTCAGTCGCAACCCGTCCTCGGCGCTGATGATGCGATCTTCAGGCACAGCCACAAGCTCGCCATACAGCGACCGATAGGTAGACTCCCCGTAGACAGCGATAACACCCGCTACCAGTTTTGCGGGATCCACCAGATGACGAGCGCCGCGGGGATGAACAACCAACCGGGCTTCCGGGTAACGCTGCATTAACAATCCGGCGCCACCGGCATGGTCAAGGTGCACATGGGTGGGAATCACGTAGCGAACAGCGTCTGCCGCCAGACCCAATGAATCCAGTGCCTCACTGATAGCACTCACGGTGTGACTGGTCCCGGTTTCAATAATCGCCACCTCACCGTCGTCCACCAGCAGATAACAACAGGCTTGTCCCGACTTCACGTATTGCGCGTCGATACAATAAATACCGTAACCGAGATGCTGCTGTGGATGACCTATCATCTATTGCCCTCGTGTGTTGATGGAGGATTTTGCTACAATCTTGTCACCATCAACAGTTTAGGGCAAAACCGTGCGCACGAGGCAGCTTACCAAACTCGATCGACTTCTTCTTCAGGTAGACCGCGCCCTTCGCACCCTGGCAGCGGAGCCTCCGGCACCGACCCGCCTGTCACCGGGAAAAACAGCCGACGAGCACACGCTGGATGAGCCTGAAAAGCGGCATGCGATAGGTCTGATGCGAGTCAACCACACTGGAGAGGTCTGTGCCCAGGCGCTTTACCAGGGACAGGCTCTGACGGCCAAACTCTCTTCGGTTCGCACTGAGATGGAACAGGCTGCCGATGAGGAAATTGATCATCTGGCTTGGTGCCAGGACCGGCTCAAGCAGTTGGGTGGACACACCAGCCTGTTGAATCCAATCTGGTACGGCTTGTCTTTTGGAATTGGAGCAACCACCGGACTGGTCAGTGACAAACTTAGCCTCGGCTTTGTGTCAGCCACTGAACAGCAGGTCTGCCAACACCTCAAGAATCATCTCGAAATACTGCCGGGAAATGACACCAAAAGCCGGGCTATTGTGCAGAAAATGCTGGAAGATGAGGGCAAACATGCAGCAGTGGCAAAGGAGGCTGGCGGCCTGGAATTTCCCTCACCAGTGAAGGGCTTGATGTCGCTGATCTCCGGCGCCATGACCAAAACCAGCTACCATATTTAGGACCTGTTAATACGCATTGAATAGCCGCTGTTGTTTACCCAAAATAGTCAACGCGCGCGGGCGGCCTGTCGAGCCTGCTCCTTGATGTCCTGAACAATGCCAATAATCTGATCTTTGACCCATTGGTGAGCCGGCGACTTGATGGTCCGGACATGCTGCACCAATACCACCGGAACGGTATTATCAAACTCCAGTTCTTCCGGGTAGGGTTTACGCACAATACCGTATGACTCACTCTCGATTTTAAGGTCATGCATGGTGGCCATCATCAGGCAATCGGTATGCCACAGGGCATCCATGGCTGTCATCAACTGTGTGGTGACCAGGGTTTTCTGCCGCTTCAGACCATGTTTTGCCAACTCTCGGTCAAACCGGCTCTCGGCATTGGCCGAGATCGGACCCGTCAACAGCAGGTAATACTGAATAAAAGGGTATTCAAGCATTTCCACCAGGGTCAACTTGTCTTTCTTGGCAAGCGGGTGCTCGGCACGCATCCACACGGCTGGCGTGAAACTACCCAGCGGAGTCACATGATATTCACTGCCGTAGGGACGAGAAATTTCGATGGCAAAATCCAGATCACCATCCTCCAGCGCACGTCCTTCTTCCTCGGCCTCACTGGTCAGCGTCAGTGACATTCTCGGCGCTTCCCTGATTATTCTCTGGGTGAGGGTGGGCACCACCTGCACCGCGATGAACTCTGCCGTCATGATGCAAATTTCTCCCTCATAAGTAAGGGGGTCAAATTTGCTACTGGCCACCAAATCCGACACACCCGCCAACAGTGTCGGCAGATGGACAGCCAACTCATTGGTTCTGGGTGTTGGAATCAGCCCTCGCCCACTGCGGATAAACAAGGGGTCATCGAATAGGTCCCGGAGACGCTGAAGGGTTTTACTCATGGCTGGCTGAGTAATGAACAGTCGCTCCGCGGCCCTCGTCACACTGCGCTCTTCCAGCAACACCTGAAGGGCCACCAACAAGTTCAAGTCGACACGGGACAGAATTTTGGTATCCACAAAAACATTCCTATAGATTATGAATACTATTATCTTAATACATTTGAGTCATGGTTAGTCAATGACTATATTGACACTGTACCAAGCGGGGCCAAGACGTAGTTTTCACCAAGCGGCACCCCCTCACCGGTTACCTGGTGTCGCTGAACCCGAAGTCCCGTGAATGTGCCGGATGAGTGAAATACTCCCAGTATTGAATTATCAGGTCATTCAAGTGTAGTTCTCTTACTCCCTCTATATCTTTTTCAGGCAACGCAAGTTGCCTGTTTTTTTGCATGCACAGAAGAAATAAATACAGGGAATGAGTCAGATAAATTTAATACATTTCAATCATGATTAGGCGTGAACTATAGTTAGCCTATTGTTTGTTCAGACAGGTTGGCTTCTCAAACAATCCATTGATACTTTTTATCTCCCTCCTATTTAAAATCCCTTGGGCAGCTTCGCTGCCCTTTTTTTTGCGCGCAAGACACCACCCGGAGAGTCGGGGGAGCTCTTCAACCAGCGCGGGAAGTTTTTGGCGACTGTCAGCCAGAATGGATTTCGTAACTGTGTGTAATTGCGACACCGCCTCTGGTCAACATGATAGACGCGGAACAGTATTTCTCTGCGGACAGTTTTACCGCATTACTCACCAGGTTCTCTTTCAGGCCCCGGCCGGTGACCACGAAGTGGATGTGTATGCTGGTGAACACAGCGGGGACGTCATCCGCGCGCTGCGCATCAATTTCTGCCACACAACCCGTCACATCCTGACGGCTCTTTTTGAGAATATGCACCACATCAAACGATGAACACCCCCCCATACCACAGAGAACCATCTCCATGGGGCGGGCGCCCTGATTTGTGCCACCGTGATCCGGCGGACCATCCATCACGACCTGATGACCAGATTCTGTTTCTGCGGTGAATTTTACATCGCCACCCCAGATGACTTTTGCTCTCATGACGACACTCAATCCAAAAAGTGCCGAAAGGCTAACATAATTGATGTGCCTTTACTCCTAGAATCAACTGACTTGACGCACATGCGTATTGCAATAGGGAGCAACAGGTGATGGTAAAATCTAACTTGGACAGCGAGGCGTTTGTGCCCATAATGGGTGCTCTGTTTGAAAAACCTCGCCATGAGGAGGAAACCAAGTTGGCTCCTGCACCCATCACACCCCACATGCCAAACGCGGAAGCGTTCCTCGCTCACTGCCACCGCAGAAAGTATCCAGCCAAAAGTACCATCATTTACGCTGGCGATGAGGGCGACACCCTCTCCTACATCGTCAAGGGTTCTGTCACTGTCCTGATTGAAGACGACGATGGTCGCGAGATGATTGTGGCTTACCTCAATGAAGGCGACTTTTTTGGTGAAATGGGACTGTTCAAGCAGCCGGATCGAAGCGCCTGGATTCGCGCGAAAACAGAGTGTGAAGTCGGCGAAATCAGTTACGGCAAATTTCAGGAACTCTCCAGACAGCACCCGGAATTTCTATTTGCTATCGGCGTACAACTGGCCAAGCGCCTGCGCGATACCACCCGTAAAGTGGGCGATCTCGCCTTTCTGGATGTTACCGGTCGCGTGGCACGGACACTACTGGATCTGTGCAAGGAGCCCGATGCCATGACCCACCCCCATGGCATGCAGATCAAGATCACTCGTCAGGAAATCGGAAGAATTGTCGGCTGCTCCCGGGAAATGGTTGGCCGGGTACTGAAAACCCTTGAAGACCAGGGGTTGGTGTCGGTAAAAGGCAAAACCATGGTCGTGTTCGGTACTCGCTAATACCGGCTATCTGGTTATATGAAAAAAATTTACCGGGGGCCTGTTTGGCGCTACCCCAATCTAACCCCGCTCGTTACCCCTTCGCCCTGACAGCTCCAGCCTCCCTTAAACTGCCCCAGACGGATACAAAGAATGTCAATGAAAAATGCCGATATTCACTATCCAGTTCCCGGCTCATGTCAGTGCGGAAAAGTAACCTATGAACTGCTGGCTGCACCCATCAAGGTGATCGTCTGTCATTGCCGAGAGTGCCAGAAGCTTTCTACCAGTGCGTTCAGCATCACGGCGATGGTAAAGCGGGACGACTTAAAGATTAACGGAAAGATGCAAGCCTGGGAGCGGTTGGCGGAAAACGGTAACCGAAATTGCGCGACCTTTTGCCCGAATTGCGGCAACCGCATCTATCATTTCAATCCGGCTCAACCGGATATCATCAAACTGAAGCCGGGAACCCTGTCAGACACCCGCATGATCCATCCCGTTATGCATGTCTGGACAAGTGAAAAACAGGACTGGTACCAGATCCCGGAGGGCATCGAGCAACACTGGAAGCAACCCTGGTGACGGCGCTGGGCCTTAATTAAACATTTCCAGCAATTTCAGGCCTGGCTCACCGGCGCGCATAAACGTCTCACCTATCAGAAAGGCATTGACGTCATGCCCTCGCATGGCAGCTACATCATCGATTGTCACAATCCCGCTTTCCGTGATCACAATACGGTCGTCGGGAATTTTTTCCAGCAACTGAAAAGTGGTCTCAAGGGTCGTCTCAAACGTTTTCAGATCGCGGTTATTAATACCAATCATGGGGTTCTCAATCAATAATCCCCGATCGAGCTCCGCCTCATTGTGTACCTCAACCAACACATCCATGCCCAATTCCACAGCAATATCGTGCAGCTCTTCCATCAAGGGCTGCTCAAGCGCGGCGACGATCAGCAGAATACAGTCTGCACCCAGTACGTAGGATTCATAGACCTGATAGGGGTCAACAATGAAGTCCTTGCGCAGCACGGGCAAGCGGGTAGCCTCCCGAGCCATTTTAAGATACTCGTCGGCACCAAGAAAAAAAGCCTCCTCCGTGAGCACGGAAAGACAGGCCGCCCCGCCTTTTTCATAACTTCGCGCAATGCTCACCGGATCAAAGTCTTCCCTGATAAGACCCTTACTGGGAGAGGCTTTCTTTACCTCGGCAATCACCGCTGCAAGCTCCTGGTCAAGCTTGTGTTGCAGTGCCGCGGAAAAACCGCGAATTTCACGCGGCTCCCGGCACTGCTCTCTGAGCTCGGCCATTGAAACCTTTGCCTTG
Organism: uncultured Porticoccus sp.; assembly: GCF_963975625.1. NCBI lineage: Bacteria > Pseudomonadati > Pseudomonadota > Gammaproteobacteria > Cellvibrionales > Porticoccaceae > Porticoccus > uncultured Porticoccus sp. The sequence continues at coordinate 37,205 of NZ_CAXBHS010000014.1, read as the reverse complement.
CGAAGCGCAACTGATTCGATCTTGCGATCGAGAATTTTTTTTAGCACCGTCGGTGTATTCACAGCAGCACTCATCATCTAACCAGCTCCTTGAGACAGCGGGTGAACGCTGCCAGATCATCCATCTTGGCCCTTGCCAGGCCGCTGCCTAGTGCATCCTGCGCCAGGCTGACACCTTCTGCCAGATCTGCGGCAACTCCCGCCACATATAGTGCAGCTCCTGCGTTCAGGGCCACCATATCGGAGGCGACTCCACCTTTTTTGGATAGCGCAGATTTGACCATTTCCAGGCTCTCTCTGGCATCGTTGACTTGCAAACTGACCAGCGATCCCCGTCGCAAACCGAATGTCTCCGGGCCAATCGTATATTCGACAATCTCTCCATCCTTCAACTCCGCCACCACGGTATCGGCGGCAATACTGATTTCATCGAGACCGTCTTCAGCATGGACCACCAGTACATGCCTGGCACCCAGCTCACGCATCACCTCGGCCACCGGTTTCAGCCAATGGCGGTCATAGACACCCAGCAACATATTCGGCACTCTGGCCGGATTGGTCAGGGGGCCAAGCAGGTTGAAGACCGTCCTCACACCCAGCTCACGCCTGGGACCGATGGCATACTTCATGGCACTGTGGTGGTTCACCGCAAACATAAAACCAATGCCGACCTCTTCCACACAGAGCGCCACCTGCTCGGGCGAAAGGTCAAGCTGCACCCCCGCACATTCCAGCAGATCGGCACTGCCGCTTTTGCTGCTCACCGAACGGTTGCCATGCTTGGCCACCCGTGCACCGGCCGCCGCCGCCACAAAGCTGCTGGCAGTGGAAACGTTAAAGATTCCAGCATTGTCGCCACCGGTACCGACTATATCGACCAGATGATCGCCGGTGATTGCAACCGGTGTGGCCAGCTCACGCATCACCTGCGCAGCGCCGGTTATTTCTGCAACCGATTCCCCTTTCATGCGCAATCCCACCAGAAAACCGCCAATTTGTGCGGCCGTGGCACCACCGGTCATAATCTGTTGCATCACCGCTCGCATCTCGCCGCTATCGAGGTCCCGACGCTCAAGGATACTGGCTATCGCTTGTTGTATATCCATCTTCTTCAGCCCCGGAGAAAGTTTTGTAGCAGGTCGTGACCGTGCTCGGTGAGAATGGATTCCGGATGGAACTGTACCCCTTCAAGGGCATAGTCGCGGTGGCGCAGGCCCATGATTTCATCCACCTGACCATCTTCGGTCCGCGTCCATGCAGTAATCTCGAAACAATCCGGCAGCGTCTCCCGCTCCACCACCAGCGAGTGGTAGCGCGTAGCCTCGAGTGGATTGGACAGACCCCGAAACACCCCGGTATCTGCATGATAGATAGACGAGGTTTTACCGTGCATCACCTGTCGCGCGCGCACCACTCTGGCACCAAAAGCCTGGCCAATACTCTGATGGCCCAGACAGATGCCCAAAATTGGAATTTTACCGGCAAAGGTTTTCACCAGCGCCACAGAAATACCCGCTTCATTCGGGGTACAGGGGCCGGGAGAGATCACGATTTTTTCTGGCGCCAAAGCTTCCACCTCGGCAATGGTTATTTCATCGTTACGAAATACCTGCACCTCCGCCTTCAGTTCACCCAGGTACTGAACCACGTTGTAGGTAAAGGAGTCGTAATTATCGATCATGAGTATCATGGAGAAAAATATCTCTTTATTTTCAATAAGTTAATTCCATTTAACACGTTTTATTTATAGTTTCCAGTCGATCACAGCATGGCTGTTTGGAGCGGTGACAAAGCGCGGGAAGAACAGCAACCACTGACACCTTTTTATCGAAAGCATCAACACAATGCATCGCTGATCAAAACAGGGCGGGGCAGGGGCACGGACCTGGATCAGGTTAATCGAACCAAGCGAAGACACCCTTGCAACCGGCCTCGCAAAACGGCTGCGATTATAGCATGGCAAGACTCTTGACCGTCTACGGACGCTCCCCCTGCAACGCAACGTCACCCCGGCGAGAAACAACGCATTTGGTCATAGAGATTGTGGTGGCAGAATTGAGCCATCCACATCACTTCAAAGCACATGACATAGAAGTAAATAATGAACACGGGTTGACCGCTGACAGATGCAGCCATAATATATGGTTATTCGAATATACAAATATATTAGGGCGCTTAACAGGTCAAACAATGACAAGAAATGAAAAAGATAAAAAAATTCGCAGAGCCTGAAGGGGTATGCCTCATGGAAGCTGACCAATTTTACAAATGCCTGGCAAACGAGACTCGGTTGCGCTGCTTAATGTTACTGCTTGCCAGGGACGAGCTTTGTGTCTGTGATATTGCGGATGCACTGGACGCCTCACAACCCATGACCTCGCGCCATCTGGCCCAATTGCGGACCTGTAACCTGGTGAGCGATCACCGAAAGGGGCAGTGGGTCTACTACAGCCTCCACCCCGGTCTGGAATCGTGGCAACGGGCGGTACTGGCCACTACACAAGAAGGGCTCGGGACAGAAGCCCCCTTCGGCGAGGATCTGTCGCGCCTTCAGGCTATTGAGCGGCAGAACAGGAGCTGTTGCTGAGAGTTACTATTGAAATATTACTGACTGCAGGCCGCAGTCACGTGCCAGCGACTGAGGCCCATAGCTACCGTTCACTGTTATCAAAAATTTCCGGAGTCGACTATGAGCATCAAAATTGGCATCAATGGTTTTGGCCGCATGGGCCGTCTGGTATTACGCGCCGCCTGGGACTGGCCCGAGCTCGAATTTATCCATATCAACGACCCCGCCGGGAATGCGGCAACACTGGCGCATTTGTTGACCTTTGATTCCGTTCACGGCCGCTGGTGTCACGGGGCCACCGCTGACGACAACGCCATTGTGGTGGGCGGGCAGCGCATGACCACCAGCCGCAACACCCGTATCGAAGACACCGACTGGTCGGGCTGTGACCTGGTCATCGAAGCCAGCGGCAAGATGAAAAAAGTCGTCACTCTCAATGCCTATCTGGCCCAGGGCGTCAAGCGGGTGGTGGTCACCGCTCCGGTAAAAGAGCCGGAGGCGCTGAATGTGGTGATGGGTGTGAACGATCACCTCTACGACCCGGACCGGCATCGGATCGTCACAGCGGCCTCCTGTACTACCAACTGCCTGGCACCGGTGGTCAAGGTGATCCACGAGCACCTGGGCATTCGCCACGGCAGCATGACCACTATCCACAGCATCACCAACACCCAGACCATTCTGGATGCACCCCACAAAGACCTGCGCCGGGCCCGCGCCTGTGGTGAAAGCCTGATTCCCACCACCACCGGTTCGGCCACCGCCATCACTGAAATCTTTCCCGAACTCAGGGGCCGACTAAACGGTCATGCCGTGCGTGTGCCGCTGGCCAACGCATCACTCACTGACTGTGTGTTCGAGGTGGAGACACCGACCACCGCCGAAACCGTGAACCAGTTGCTCAAGGCGGCTGCGGAGGCCGGCCCACTGAAGGACATCATGGGCTACGAGGAACGGCCACTGGTGTCGATCGACTACAAGACCGATCCGCGCTCCAGCATCATCGATGCGTTGTCCACCATGGTGATCAACAACACCCAGGTGAAAATCTACACCTGGTATGACAACGAATGGGGCTACGCCAACCGGACCGCCGAACTGGCGGTGCAAGTCGGGCGCTCGGACCAAAGCACATAGCAATCAAGGCAGTGGGAAACTGGGACATTTAGCAATCGGGGTATTTGAAAAAAGGCACATGACATGTTGAGCCAACTCTCCCCGGCCATCCGGCAGTACCTGGTAGTGACCGGCAACTACTGGGCCTTCACACTGACTGACGGCGCCCTGCGCATGCTGGTGGTACTGCACTTCCATGGGCTGGGTTACTCACCGCTGGAAATCGCGCTGCTGTTCCTGTTTTACGAGATTTTTGGCGTCATCACCAACCTGGTGGGGGGCTGGCTCGGCGCCCATCTCGGGCTCAATCGCACCATGAATTTCGGGCTGGCACTGCAGGTCGTCGCCCTGGCCATGCTGCTGGTACCGGCGGCAATGCTGACCGTACCCTGGGTGATGGCGGCCCAGGCCATGTCCGGCATCGCCAAGGACCTGAACAAGATGAGCGCCAAAAGCTCGATCAAGCTGCTGGTGCCTGCCGACGCCCAGGGTATGCTCTACAAGTGGGTGGCCATTCTCACCGGTTCAAAAAACGCACTGAAGGGCACGGGATTCTTTCTCGGCGGCTTGCTGCTGATGTGGCTGGGCTTTACCGGTGCCGTGGGGGCGATGGCTGCAGCTCTGGCGCTGGTCTGGCTGACAAGCCTGGTATTGCTGAAGAAAGATCTCGGCAGGGCAAGCAACAAACCCAGATTTCGCGATATTTTTTCCAAAAGCCGCGCCATCAACATCCTCTCCGCCGCACGCATGCTGCTGTTCGGTGCCCGGGATGTCTGGTTCGTGGTGGCCCTGCCGGTATTTCTGTCGCAAACCCTGAATTGGAGCCATACACAAACCGGTGGATTTCTTGCCCTCTGGGTGGTTGGCTACGGCGCAGTGCAGGCGATCGCCCCGCGCATTACCGGAAGGGACCGAGAGTCAGTGCCGGATGGCCGATCGGCTACCCGATGGGCAGCGGGCCTGGCTATATTGCCTGCATTGATTGCTCTGGGACTGGTGACAACGGAAATGAGCCCTGCCCTGATCCTGATTGGTGGTCTGCTGCTGTTCGGTGCCCTGTTTGCCGTCAACTCTTCGCTGCACAGCTATCTGATCGTCAGCTATGCTGGCAGTGACGGCGTGTCACTGGACGTGGGCTTTTACTACATGGCCAACGCCATGGGACGGCTGATCGGCACGGTGCTGTCGGGCTGGGTGTTTCAACTGGCCGGCCAGGGCGCGAACGGGCTGGCCGCCTGTCTGTGGATTTCCGGCGGCATGCTGATTGCCACCGTTATCATTTCGCTCGGCCTGCCCAAAAAGGCACACCCCGGGCCCCATGGAACCGAGCCACAAGGATCCAAACCTGAGGGAAAAACACCACAATGAGCCGCCTGCTTGAACTCTGCCGCAATAACCCCCGCCAGACGTATCTGCTGGCGTCCATGCTGGCAGTGTTTTTGGCGATCTATTTCATCCCGGCGGGCACCGAACGCTTTGACAATGCAGTGCTCGAAGCCATTTACCTGACCAACTGGTATGCCCGAGAACACGTCATCCTGTGTTTGCTGCCAGCGTTCCTGATTGCCGGGGCGATGGCCGCTTATATCAGTCAGGGCGCAGTGATGCGTCACCTGGGACCACAAGCCTCCAAACCGGCGGCCTTTGGTATGGCATCGGTATCGGGCACCCTGCTGGCGGTGTGCTCCTGCACTGTGCTGCCTCTATTCGGCGGCATCTACAAACGCGGCGCCGGCCTGGGTGCAGCCATCGCGTTTCTCTACTCGGGTCCGGCCATCAATATCATGGCCATTGTCGTCACGGCCAAGGTACTCGGTGCCGAGATCGGCATTGCCCGCGCCGTCGGGGCCATTATTTTTTCCATCGTAATCGGCACCATCATGCACCTGATTTACCGCAAGGAGGAAAGTCAGCGGGCTATTACAAACACTCGCGGCTTTGGTGGCGAGGATGGGGACAAACCGACCGGGGTCATCGCGACTTTCTTCATATTGATGGTCGGCATTCTGGTGTTTGCCAACTGGACCGCCGCCGACAGCGCTGTCTGGATGCAGATCTACCAGTGGAAATGGCAGATAACTGCACTCCTGTCTGTGGCGTTTGGAGCGCTGCTGGTGTGGCGCTGGCAGTGGCCAGCATCACAGCTGCTGATATTGGCAGCGGTCGTTGTGATTGCCGCACTGGCGGTACCCGCTGCGCCGGAATTGCCATTCGCGCTCGGCATTGCCGGACTGATGCTGATCTCGGCACTGCGTGACAGCGACCGCGAATGGGCTGCGCAAAGCTGGGATTTTGCCAAGCAGATACTGCCGCTGCTGCTGGCCGGGGTGTTTGTTGCTGGCTTTGCCCTCGGGCGGCCTGGCCACGAGGGAATTATTCCCTCTGCATGGGTAGCCGCAGCCGTCGGTGACAACTCCCTGACATCAACGATAATTGCCTCCGTCCTCGGCGCACTGATGTACTTTTCAACACTCACCGAAGTGCCAATTGTCGATGCTCTGATGGGTGCCGGTATGGGCAAGGGACCCGCCCTGGCGCTGCTGCTGGCCGGACCGGCCCTGTCGCTACCCAACATGCTGGTGATCCGCACAGTGCTCGGCACACAAAAAACGCTGGTGTACTGTGGCCTGGTGGTGGTCATGGCAACAACCACGGGCGTCATCTACGGCAACTTCTGGTAAGGCGCCAAAACCATTTTCGACGACATTTCTCAACCACAAGACAGGAGCAACAACCCATGAAATTTACCATTTATGGCTCAGGCTGCGCCAAGTGCAAACAGCTCGCAGCCAATGCCGAAACTGCCGCGACTTCTCTGAACCTGACCTATGAGGTGGAAAAGATCACAGATACCAACGCCATTATCGATGCCGGCATCATGCGCACCCCGGCGCTGGCTATCGATGGTGATATTGTCATCGAAGGCAAGGTATCGTCTGCCGATGAGGTCAAGGCGCTGTTGGGCTGAAGTGCCATTGACCAGTTGAGCGCCACAACATTTTCCAGCTAATTTCCCGGCTAAAGAGTACCCGCAATGACAGAAGCCCCGTCCAGCAAACCCGCGTCTCCACTCAGCCTGTTTGAGCGTTACCTGTCACTGTGGGTCCTGATCTGTATTATTGCCGGGCTAACGCTGGGAACCCTGCTGCCGGATACCTTCCAGCTGCTCGCCGGACTGGAGTACGGCTCGGTCAATTTTATTGTGGCAGTGCTGATCTGGTTCATGGTGTACCCGATGATGGTGTCGGTGGATTTCACCAGCCTCAGGCGCATCCACGAACGGCCCAAGGGCCTGGTGATCACCCTGGCGGTCAACTGGCTGATCAAACCTTTCACCATGGCCGCATTGGGCGTACTGTTTTTTGAATTTGTGTTCGCCGACCTGATCGACCCCGACAACGCCAGCCAGTACATCGCCGGCATGATTCTACTGGGCGCCGCCCCCTGCACGGCCATGGTGTTTATCTGGTCACAACTGACCCGGGGCGATGCCACTTACACCCTGGTCCAGGTGTCTCTCAACGATGTCATCATGATCTTTGCCTTCGCACCGATCGTCGCCCTGTTATTAGGTGTGACCGATATCAGCGTGCCCTGGGAAACCCTGCTGCTGTCGGTGGCGCTCTACGTGGTCATCCCGTTGATAGCTGGCACCCTGACCAGGATGTGCCTGATCCGCAAGGCCGGGCCCGGGATTCAGGGTGAAGCCCAGATATCGCGCTTTACCTCACGCATCAAGCCGCTGTCGGTGTTGGGGCTGTTGGCGACCGTGGTACTGCTGTTCGGCTTTCAGGGACAGATCATTCTCGATCAACCCCTGCTGATTGCGTTGATTGCCATACCTCTACTGATTCAGTCCTACGGTATTTTTGCCATCGCTTACGCGGCGGCCTATTTCTGGCGAGTACCGTTCAATGTGGCCGCCCCCTGCGCCCTGATCGGCACTTCCAATTTCTTCGAACTGGCGGTGGCGGTGGCCATTGGCCTGTTCGGCCTCAACTCCGGCGCGGCGCTGGTCACTGTGGTCGGCGTACTGGTAGAAGTGCCCGTAATGCTCTCGCTGGTGGCCTTCGCCAACCGGACCAGCCACTGGTTTCCCGCGAGCAGGACAAACACATGTCCAGATCCAGAGTGTCAGCCAAGGAAATACTGATGGTGACACCCGTGACCACTACTCTTTCACTCTCAGAGGAAAGCGACATAAACCGGCTACAGTACCAGAGAGATTACACCAAAGCTGGCAGCACTTGGAGGGTTTGACCGGATGATCTGCCCGGCCAACTTTCTGGGGTTGTCAGCCCATTTGATGGCCTTGCTCACATCACCAGATCAGCGGCGCGAAAAATCGCACGAGCCTTGTTCATGGTTTCCTTCCACTCCAGCTCCGGCACCGAGTCCGCTACGATGCCGGCACCGGCCTGCACGTACAGCTTGCCGTCCTTGATCACCGCCGTGCGAATGGCAATGGCGGTATCCATATTGCCGTTCCAGCCGATATAACCTACTGCTCCGCCATACACACCGCGCTTGACCGGCTCCAGTTCGTCGATAATTTCCATAGCGCGAATTTTCGGTGCACCGCTCAGGGTTCCCGCAGGTAGCGTAGCCCGAAGCACATCAATAGCCGTGGTACCCGGAATGACCTGTGCGGTGACATTGGAGATGATATGCATGACATGAGAGTAACGCTCCACCGACATTTTTTCGGTCAGTTTGACCGTACCGGTTTGCGCTACGCGACCCACATCATTGCGACCCAGATCGATCAGCATCAGGTGTTCGGCAATTTCCTTCGGGTCAGCGAGCATGTCCGCTTCCAGCGCACGGTCCTCCTCCGGGGTGTGACCGCGGCGGCGGGTGCCGGCAATCGGTCTCACAGTCACCTCACCATCCTCGAGTCGCGCCAGAATTTCCGGCGAGGAACCGGCAATCTGGAAATCATCCATATCCAGAAAATACAGATAGGGCGAAGGATTCAGGCAGCGCAATGCGCGATACAGATTCAGCGGTTCCCCATCGAAATCCATGGAAAGACGCTGGGAAGGAACCACCTGCATCACATCACCGGCCAGCACATAATCCTTGATTTTATTGACCGCCTGTTTGAAGTTCTGCTCGCCAAAACTCGAGACAAATGCCGATTCCTGCAGACCGCTGCCCTGCATATTGAGGGGAGGCAATTCCGGCAGGGGTTTTGCCAGTTTGACTTCGAGCTCATCCAGACGGGTCTGGGCGAGATTCCAGGCATTCGGCTCAGAGGCATCTTCGTGTACTACCAGAATCAACTTGCCCAGCAGATTGTCGAAAATCACCACTTCGTCGGACACCATCAACAGAATATCCGGGGTGCCCAACGCATCTTGTGGCACAGACTTCTTCAGCCTTGGCTCTATGTAACGAACGGTGTCATAGCCAAAATAACCCACCAGCCCGCCGGTAAAACGGGGCAGTTGCGGCAGTTCAGGCATCCGGTAACTGCTCTGGAATTCCTCGATTTCCCGAAGGGGATCATCCGTGATTCGCGATACCAATTGCTCACCATCGCGCTCGATGGTCAATTGGTCACCGTAAACTTTAAGAATGGTAGTGGCCGGCATGCCAATCAGCGAATAGCGCCCCCATTTCTCGCCGCCATGAACGGATTCAAACAGGTAGGAATAGGGGCCTCTGGCCAGTTTAAGGTAACAGGACAGGGGGGTTTCGAGGTCGGCCAACACCTCGCGGGTCACCGGGATGCGGTTGTAGTTCTGCTCGGCCAGCGCGGCAAATTCTTTCGGGGTCATGGTCATTCCCTTGCGTCATTGGACGCAGATAGATCGGACAATAGGGCAACTTGGATGCCGCCTTTCAGGCAGCGGGGTTCAGCAACTGCGCCATCGCCAGCTGAGGTGAGCAGAAGAACTACAAGATTGGCCGCTACCGGATACCATGGATCCCTCCAATAATCAGTGGGCGCATTCTAAAGGATTCCCCGAAACCTGCAAAGTCGCCTCGGCGTTTCAGCGTAAGGCGGATCGCATGGCGGCAATGGCCGCAGCGTAATCCCCTGCACCGTAGATAGCGGAACCCGCTACGAAGGTATCGGCACCGGCATCGGCAACCGCCCGGATATTGTCGACCGTCACACCGCCATCGACTTCCAGCCGGATATCGCGACCACTGGCATCAATCATCGCCCGTGCTTCGCGGAGCTTATCGAGCGTGGCAGGGATAAATTTCTGGCCACCAAACCCCGGGTTAACTGACATCAGCAGCAGGACATCCACCTTATCCAACACATATTTTACCTGTTCCAGACTGGAGGCAGGGTTCAACACCAATCCCCCTTTGCAGCCAGCATCGCGAATCAGTTGCAGAGATCGGTCCACATGCTTTGATGCCTCTGGATGAAAGGTGATCCAGCTGGCACCGGCTTCGGCGAAGTCGCCAATCAGCTGATCCACCGGTTCCACCATCAGATGCACATCGATCGGTGCACTGATGCCGTAGTGGCGCAACGCCTTACACACCATGGGACCAATGGTCAGATTCGGCACATAGTGGTTGTCCATCACGTCAAAGTGGACAACATCGGCACCCGCTTCGAGAACCGCGTCTACCTCCTCCCCTAGCCGGGCAAAATCTGCCGAAAGAATGGAGGGCGCTATCAGATAATCTGTCATGGTCAGGCCTGTGTACTAATCAATGGCGAGTTACTATTCAATGACGGCTTACTATGCCGCAGAACAGCAGGCGTCGCAATCTGATACACGGCGACCCGAGAAGATTCTGCCGTGGCAAGTAGTGGGCTATTTTTTCTCCGGCGGCTCGGGCACTTCACAGCCCTTGACGCAGCAGCGGCCGGGCTGCCTTGAGGGGCGTTGACCCTCATCAAGCACACCGCGATCCAGCAGCCGCTCCACCAGATTCTGCTTTTCATAGACGGGGTAATTGCGCCAGATCTCACGCTTCATGGCCTCCGGTGAGCCACCACCGTGCAGGGAAATCACCGAATACCAGCCGCCCTGATGAGAAGCGGTCAGGTCCTCGACAAACCGGGCCACCTCGAGACGCTGGGCGGCGGGAATGTCGGGTCGACCACCCAGAACAGCGGCCAGTGATGCGGCGGTTTCGGGATTGTGATCTTCATCGGGGCCGGGCAGGGAGACGATCAACCCACCGGAAACATAGTGCGCCAGTTTGTGCATGTCATAAATCTTGGTGGCCAGCAAAAGCTTGCCGATATTGGAAAAGACCGGATCGGGCATCGCCACGCCGGCGGGATCACTCACGCAGTAAACCGACGCGGCCACACCACAGGCAAAAAAACTTTCGGTGATGGTAATCAGCTCCACCATGGCATCGCGAATATGGCCGTGGCGATCTGGATCCAGACCATTGGCCTCGGTGATCAGCGCACCGGCACCGATCAATAAATCGCCAAACCCGGCCCGGGCACCGATACAGGAGTGGCGGTGATGGGTGGCATAACTGGTGGTCAAAAAACCACCCTCCTCGTATTCACCCGCCAGAAACACGCGCGCGTGGGGCACAAAGACCCTGTCGAAAATGACCACGCCGGTCGACTGGCCATATTTCGCGGAGAATTTTGCCGCGCTCTCACCGGGTCGACCTGCGGGCCGGGCCACGATGGTAATCCCCGGTGCGTCAACCGGCACGGCACAGGCCACGGCGAAATCGGCATCTTCTTCCGTGTGAGTGCGGCAGGGCATCACCAGAAACTCATGCATATAGGGGGCGCCGGTGACAATCGCCTTGGTGCCGCTGATCACAATCCCGTCCACCCGACGCTCCACGATATGCACATAGGTATCCGGATTTTCCTGCTGCCCCGGTCGCCGGGAGCGGTCGCCCTTGGCATCGGTCATCGCTACGCCCAGGGTGAGGTCGCGCTCCTGAACATCGTGCAGATAGTCGAGAAAACGCGGATGGTAATCGGTACCGTGATTGGCGTCTGTCAATTGGGTTGACTGAAACAGCGCATTCAGACCGTCCTGAGACAGGTAACGCTGAGCGCAACCGGATTCGGCGCAGACCAATCTGACGGCTTCCAGCTTTTGCAGCAGGTCATTGGCACTTTCATTGATATGCAACATCCGGTTGACCTGTTTCCCGGAAGTACTCTGGGTTGCCGTCATCAGCGCCGCATGGCGAAGATTGCAGGCATAGTCATAGGTCACTCCCACTGCTGCAATGCCGGGAGCCAGGAGCGGCTCATCCACCACACTGTCTACCTGACTGCCATTGATAAATACCCTGGGTTGATAGCGCCGCAGGGATTCACGATACTCAGCTGCCGTCATCAGCATGGAAAATCTCCCAAATGTTGGTTTGCGGACGCAATCTAACACTGTTAGAATTTTTCTGTCAAACCAAGCCGAGCCTGCCTGTCATGCCAACCTCGCCGACCAAGCAACCCGTCACCGAGTCTCAACAAATCGTCAAGGGCAAGCGCCCCTCGGCCAGCAGTGCGCTGAAACGTGACATCATTCTGCGGGCGGCTCGCCGGGTCTTCGAAGCGGAGGGCCTCGAAGGGGCGAGCTTACGCGCTATCGCCAAAGAGGCCGGATACACCCCCGCCGCGCTGTATTTTCACTTCGATTCCAAAGAGGCTGTCTATGCGGAATTGCTGACCCACTCCTTGACGACGTTGAATACCGACATTGCAGCCGCCATTCAACAGGCCGACACGCCCGTGCAACGACTCAAGGCCTCCGCCATGGCGTTTTTTAATTACTATCGAACTAATCCCGGCGATCTGGATCTGGGTTTTTACCTGTTCCGTGGTGGCATGAAGCCCAAGGGGCTCGGCCGGGCGAGGGATGCCGAGCTCAATCAACAGCTGCAATCCAGTCTGCAACCCATCACGGATGCCGCCCTGGCCATGGGCGCCAGCGCAACCCATGCCAACGAAATAACGGCCAGTGTCTTCGCCTACGCCACGGGCCTGCTATTGCTGGCACATACCGGTCGCATCAGAATTTTCAATGCCAGCGCCGAGCAGATGATGGCCAGTTTTTCCGACACACTGACCACCCGGATCGACGGAGAAATACCATGCTGACAATTGATCCGACGCAATCCCTGCTGCTGGTCATTGATATGCAGACCCGACTGTTACCAGCCATCCATCAGGGCGACCAGGTCATCCGCAACCTCGAACAGCTCATTCAATCGGCCAGAACTCTCGGTATACCCGTCGTTTACACCGAACAGAATCCCGGGGGGCTTGGTGCCACAATACCGGCATTGGCGGCCCGCAAGGGGGAAGCGGTTCTGGAAAAGATGACCTTTGATGCGGTTAAAACCGGGCAACTGCTGGCACTGGCCGGTGACCGCCGACAATGGGTAATTGGTGGCTGCGAAAGCCATGTCTGTGTTCTGCAAACCGTACTCGGACTCAGGATGGCGGGCAAGAAGGTCTATCTGGTGAGCGATGCTACCGGTTCCCGAAAACCCCATGATCGCGAAACGGCCATTGCCAGAATGGCCCGCCACAGCTCGGAAATCGTCACCACCGAAATGGTGATTTTCGAATGGTTGGAAAGCGCCGAGCACCCCCGGTTTCGCGATCTGCTGCAACCGCTGAAATAATCAGAGGAAACCGACCAGGGACCTGCAATCCCGATCCGGAGCCTTTTTGGTATGGCGGGTGAAATTCACCCGTAAATATGAGACAGTTCAATCTCCTTAATACCAGTCTGAACACCCCATGAACACGCACAGTTTTCGTCTGATCGTATCCTGTCCGGACCGCGTTGGTCTGGTGGCCGCCGTGAGCTCATTCCTCGCCAGCGAGGGTGGTCTGCTGACCGAAGCAAACTACTATCGGGACCCCGACAGCAACTGGTTCTTTATGCGCCAGGTGATCGCCGCCGATTCGCTGCCCTATGGTGCGGAGGAACTCACTGCGCGCTTCGCGCCGCTGGCAGAACAATACGACATGCAATGGCGGCTGACGGATACCAGCAAGCCGAAACGGGTAGTGTTAATGGCCAGCACCCAGGCCCACTGTCTGTCTGACCTTTTATACCGCTGGCGCAGCGGTGAAATGCAGTTTGATATCCCCTGTGTGATCTCGAACCATGATGAACTGCGCAGTTATGTGAACTGGCATAATATTCCCTATCACCATATACCGGTGGATCAGAGTGACAAGACGGCGCACTTTGCAGACGTGGCAACGCAAATTGCCCAGAGCAGGGCGGATGTGATCGTGCTGGCGCGCTACATGCAAATCCTGCCGCCGGCACTGTGCGCCACCTACCCGGGACAGATCATCAATATCCACCACAGTTTTTTGCCGGCCTTTGTCGGAGCAAAACCCTACCACCAGGCGGCGGAAAGAGGTGTGAAGCTGATCGGCGCCACCTGTCACTATGTGACCAGCGACCTGGATGCCGGCCCGATTATCGAGCAGGATGTGGTCCGCATCAGCCATCACGACAGCGTTCCGGACCTGGTGCGCAAGGGCAAGGATGTGGAAAAAAATGTGCTGGCCAAAGGCCTGCGCTATCACCTTGAGGATCGCGTGCTATTGCACGGCAACAAAACTATCGTTTTTGAATAGCACCGCCTGCATCATCGGCGGCCATTTTTGCCCGACATCCAGAATTTCTGCATTTCGATATACATGAAAGAGGCCGTCCAGCCGATCAGGATAAGACCGATCAGGGCTTCCAGTACGGAAAGAAAACGGATATGGCCAAATGGCTCGATGTCGCCATAGCCGAGCGACGTGTAGTTACTGAAGGAGAAATAAATACAGTCCAGCAGGGAGCCGTCAAAGTTGCCGCCCAAAGCACTGCCCCCCACTTGCAGCAGCAGATAGTAGGCCCAGGCAAAAACCCATATTTCCGCCACATGGGCAATGAAGGCCGCAAAGACTGCCACCAGAACCCGCAACCGTGGCCGGATATTCAGCATTGGCAAAACCGTCGCCAGCCGCGATAACACCTCATAGTGAATGAGCACAGCCAGGGCAACCACCACCGAATTGAAGCCAAAAACGCCAGCAAGCTCTGTCAACTCTAACTCCCCACGATGACAAACCGATATGCCCGGTAGTTGAACAGCACCATGGCCATCATCAATACCACGGTAATAAACCACTCGTTGCCACGCAGGCCGATATGGGACCAGACATAGTGGCGCAGAAACTCCCACTGGGTTACCAGTCGTTCACCGCGCCGCTCGCGCAGCCAGACCTCGAGCCTGGTGAGCGGGCAACGCCAACCCACCAGCATAATCGCAATGCCGTACAGTGCCCCGGCCAAGTGCCACCAGAGCAGGATGGGCCACTGAAAAGCCAGCAAACCACCGGCGATCACAAACAGTACGAAACCGAAATGCACCAGTGCCACCATTAAAATCAGAAAAAAGTAGGCCATAGCGCTAATGTAACGCCAACAACCGGGTATTGCATCTCCCCGAGAGGGCCGCATGCCATTACAGTTATTGCATTCACCAACCGTTGTCGTAACACTTGTCGGAGTTATTGTTCAGGCACACTTATGAAATATACCGACCTGCGAGAATTCATTCAGTTTCTGGAACAACGCGGTGAGCTTAAACGCATCTCCGTGGAAATCGATCCCTATCTGGAAATGACCGAAATCTGTGATCGAACCCTGCGGGCTGGCGGCCCTGCACTGCTGTTCGAAAACCCCAGGGGCTTTGACATCCCGGTGCTGGGCAACCTGTTTGGCACACCGGAACGGGTCGCCATGGGGATGGGCCAGGAGAGTGTCGCCGCCCTGCGCGAAGTGGGTGAACTGCTGGCTTTTCTGCGAGAGCCGGAACCACCAAAAGGCGTTCGGGATCTCTGGGAGAAGCGCCATAAATTCAAACCCATCCTCAACATGCCCGCCAAAGTGGTGAAAAATGCTCCCTGTCAGGAAGTAATTATCGAGGGCGGCGACGTGGATCTGGGCAAACTGCCCATCCAGACCTGCTGGCCCGAGGATGCAGGCCCACTGATTACCTGGCCTCTGGTGATTACCCGGGGACCGGAAAAAGAGCGCCAGAATCTCGGCATCTACCGACAGCAGGTGATTGGCAAAAACAAGCTGATCATGCGCTGGCTGTCACACCGCGGTGGCGCACTGGACTTCCGCGACTGGCAACTGGCGCATCCGGGGAAACCCTTCCCGGTAGCTGTCGCGCTGGGTGCGGATCCGGCCACCATTCTCGGCGCAGTCACCCCGGTGCCGGACACACTCTCTGAATACGCGTTTGCCGGACTACTGCGCGGCGAGAAAACCCGCGTGGTCAAATGTCTGGGCAGCAATCTTCAGGTCCCCGCCAGTGCGGAATTCATTCTGGAGGGTTACCTCTATCCCGATGAAATGGCCGATGAGGGACCCTTTGGCGACCACACCGGTTATTACAATGAAGTGGACCGGTTTCCGGTATTCACGGTGGAGCGCATCACCCATCGTCGCAACCCCATCTATCACAGCACCTATACCGGCAGACCACCGGATGAGCCGGCCATTCTCGGCGTGGCACTGAACGAGGTGTTCGTGCCCATTCTGAAAAAACAGTTTCCGGAAATTGTCGACTTTTATCTGCCACCGGAGGGCTGTTCCTACCGGATGGCCGTGGTCACCATGAAGAAACAGTACCCGGGCCATGCCAAACGGGTGATGATGGGGGTCTGGTCATTTTTGCGGCAGTTCATGTACACCAAGTTCGTGGTGGTTACCGATGATGATGTCAATGCAAGGGACTGGCAGGATGTGATCTGGGCCATGACGACCCGGATGGACCCGCGACGGGATACGGTGATTATCGACAATACGCCTATCGACTACCTGGATTTTGCATCGCCGGTCTCAGGCCTCGGCTCAAAAATCGGTTTCGATGCCACCAACAAATTTCCCGGCGAGACCCATCGCGAATGGGGTCGCCCCATTACGATGGATGCCGGCGTAACGAAAAAAATCGACGAGATCTGGGACTCTTTGGGAATTGAGGGGAATTAATCCTCTCCTGAGTGTCGGAACAGATGGCCGCAACGCACCTCTTCCGACACTCACTCATCTTTTCTCACTTACTTGTGGGCAATGGGTTTCTCAGTAAACAGGTAATCTTTCAGCTCATGATCAAAGGTCGGATCCTGACGGCGAATCCATTCCAGCACCATCGCGGCGTGCTCTTTCTCCTCATCGCGATTGTGGGCCAGAATGGCCTGCAGCTCGGGATCCTTACAGGCATCCACTCGCTGGTTATACCAGTCAACAGCCTCCAGCTCCTCCATCAATGAGGTGATGGCACGGTGCATATCCCTTGTTTTGTCGGTCAATTCGTTAATGGGTTCGTGGTAACCTTCATTGGCCATGTTGGCATCTCCTGTGTATGTCTGATTAAACGCTTTCAGTAATTAATCCGTGTGGCCGACAATCAATCTAGCGACTGCCAGCGGCTAAATCAAATAGTAGGGCCGATTTTCGGCAAGCACAGCCCTGCCCCCATAATACCCCCGATCAGCTCAAGCGTTGTCTGAAATCCTCATAACCAAATTGACGAATCACCCGCAACTGGTCGGTTTCCGGGTTCCACAGGGCAATCGAGGGCAAATTGATGCCATTGAAGGTCGTCGTTTTGACCATGGTGTAATGACTCATATCATCAAAGACCAGTCGCTGCCCCACTTCTAGAGGTGACGCAAAGCTGTAATCGCCAATCACATCCCCCGCCAGACAGGTCATGCCACCAAGCCGATAATTGTGGGCCAATTCACCGGGCAACCCGGCACCGATGACGGTCGGACGGTAGGGCATCTCCAGAATATCCGGCATGTGGCAGGTGGCAGAGGTATCGAGGATTGCCTGGGCCATGTCGTTCCAGGCCAGATCCAGCACCTCGGTGACCAGTACCCCGGTGTGAATAGCGACCGCCTCGCCGGGCTCGAGAAATACCTGCACCTGGTAGCGAGTGCTGAAATCCCTGATCAGCTCAATCAACTCATCCACCTGATAACCCGGCTCGGTAATGTGATGGCCACCACCAAAGTTAACCCACTCCATCTGCGGTAGCAGGTGTCCGAATTTCTCCTCCACCGCCATCAGAGTCCGCTTCAGGGGTTCCACATCCTGCTCACAGAGGGTATGAAAATGCAGTCCGGTAATGCCCTCCAGGGATTGCCCGGCAAACTGTGACAGGGGAATACCCAGTCGGGAACAGGGGGCACAGGGATCATAGATGGGCACATCGCCCTCGGAGTGCTGGGGGTTGATGCGCAGACCAAAGCGCAAATGGGGACGGGCTATTCTGGCTTCCTGTAACAGCGGTTGAAAACGCTGCCATTGGCCGAACGAATTGAACACCACATGGTCGGCCAGCTTAAGAATTTCCCGCAGATCCTGTTCCGTATAGGCCGCAGAAAACACGTGCACCTCGCCGCCGTACTCCTCGCGACCGAGTCTCGCTTCGTGCAAGCCACTGGCGCAGGTGCCGGACAGGTATTTGGCCACCAGCGGCGCCAATCGCCAAAGTGAAAAGGCTTTCAACGCCGCCAGCACCCTGGCACCACTTTCTTCCTGAACCCGATGCAGAATTTTGAGATTTCGCTCCACTGCCAGCTCATCCACGACAAAACAGGGGGAGGGCACCCGACTTGGGTCAAATGTTTCCAGCGCGTTTTCTGCAATTGTGTTATTACCTGTCAAAAATCAAACTCCTGTGTTCAGCACAAATCGTCATCCGGCTTTAACCTCCGGACACCATCACCCTGGGACCACACCGTGGCGCACCATTATACGTCTTTCAAAACCGGTAAAACTGCCGACGACAAACACAACAACTGCCATCGTCCTGCCAATCAACGATCAACTTACCGTCGATGCTACAACCATGTCCGCAGAGCCATAAATGGATTCCATATAACCACACAGGTACTGCTAAACTGTGTCCTAGTGAAGATACAGCCTGCTGACGCTGGCTTATACTTCGCATGTTTACGGATTACCACCCATTGACAAGATATTTCACCATGGATGCACCTCAGCCGCGAACGGATCATCAACACAGTGGGGAGTCCCATCCTCAACCGATAACACCTATCCGTTCATTTCAATGGGTCGGCTACAACGCCGCAGTCGCGTTGCTTTACTTCATCACGGCCAAAGCATCACTGCTCATTTACGTATCTGCAGGGCCTGCATCCCCCATCTGGCTTCCCGCTGGCCTAACAGTTGCCGCATTACTAATCCTCGGGCGGCGCCTGTGGCCCGGTGTGTTTCTGGGCGCGTTTCTGTCAGACCCGATGCTGACGCCAACCGCCGCAGGGGTCATTGCCGCCAGCAGCTATGCTGCAGGCGTGACGGTACAGGCACTACTCGGCGCAACCCTGGCAAGAGCTTACCTTGATCGCCAGGCGCTATCGGTTATACCTGGTCGCGAGTGGCATTTTCTGTTCTCGGCAGGTCCCTTGGCCTGCCTTATGTCACCGACTATTGGCGCCTCATCCCGTTACCTGATGGGCATGCTGCCCGCCGAG
This sequence comes from uncultured Porticoccus sp., assembly GCF_963975625.1. Classification (NCBI taxonomy): domain Bacteria; kingdom Pseudomonadati; phylum Pseudomonadota; class Gammaproteobacteria; order Cellvibrionales; family Porticoccaceae; genus Porticoccus; species uncultured Porticoccus sp. The sequence goes on along the minus strand of NZ_CAXBHS010000014.1, from coordinate 18,019 downwards.
AATGTAGCCCAGCAATGGCTGGGGTGGTGGGCAGGGGATTCCATCGGGGTAGTGCTGATTGCGCCCCTGTTGCTATTACTCTGGCCGAACAGCCAACCCGGAGCCAGACCGCGTTACCGGCTTCTGTTACCACTGCTGATGACCACGATACTTTTAGTGGCCGGCAGCCTGACCCTGTCGCGCCTTGAGTTGGCAGAAGCCAGAACCAACTTTTCCCAACAGGTCAAAACACTCACGGAGCTGGGTTTCTTGACGCTGAAGGAAAAGATTTCGCCGCTCTACGCAGTCCAGTCCTTTTTCTCGGCAAGCGAACAGGTAACGGAGGCAGAATTTCTTCGCTTCAACAAGCATATCTCAAATCAACCACATATAGTCCGGATAGACTGGGCACCCCGTGTTAGCGCCGATCGGCGACAGGCATTTGAAACCGGGATGCGCGAACAAGACACCGGTGAATTTGCCATCAGCACCGTAGATCAGGATTGGCAAAAAATCAGAGCACCGGCAGGGGATGACTATTATCCGGTCCAATTCAGCACCCTTTCAGAAGATACTGCCTTCAACCCGCTGGGACTTGACCATGGTCAGTTTGATGATCGCCGTCGGGCGATCAACACAGCCATTCGCTCTGGAGAAGCTACCGCCAAGATTATAAATCTACACCCTTCCCTCACCGATATGCTGGTATTGTTTATCCCTGTGCTTGAACCAGAGAACAGTCAAACTTCCGACCGGAAAGACGTTGTAAAGGGCTTTGTACTCGGCATTATTGATTTCAGACAGCTGTTTCTGCCACTGGATCTCGCCGCCCGGGAAAATCAATTGCATTATCGGGTCACCGGTTTCTCGAACAGCGGCGACAAAACGCTCCAGGTCGGGGCACTGCCTACCGAAATACCCCCTGCCTGGAGTCAAAGCATCCGTGTGGCTGATCAAATCTGGCGACTGGATATGGCGATCGGTAATAACGCCATCAGCCATGTGGTCCGCTGGAGTTTTATCGGTTTCTCGCTGTTGGCTGGATTGCTGGTATCTTTCGCTGTGCTCAGCAGCAGAGCCTACCAACTCGCGAGTTATCAGCATCATCAGGCCATGCATAACAGCAGGGAACTACTGAGTGCGATTATTGAAAGTGCCGACGACCAGGTCGCTGCCGTGGATACCGAATTCAAACTCACGGTATTCAATCCCGCATATGCCGAGTTCGTTCAACAAGTGTTCGAGATGACGCCGGAAGTGGGGCAGATTATCGATGGTATTCCCCCCAAATCCGGAGTCGACGTCGAATATGCCGGTGAAATTCGCAACAATATCAAAAAAGCCCTGGTCGGAGCGGCTGTCAAAACCAGCAAAAAAGTCACCCTGGCCGGTCAGACCAGAGTCTTTGAAGTCAACTATAACCCCATAATCAGCACCGACGGCACCATCATCGGTGCCACCCGAATCGCCCGGGATATCACATCACAACGAGAGCTGGAGGCCAGCCTCCAGCAGCGACTCGATGAGTTGCGCCGCTGGCAGAAAACCACACTTGGCAGAGAATCCCGCACACTCGAGCTAAAACGCGAGGTTAATCAGCTGCTTTTACGTATGGGCAAAACCCCTCGTTACGATGACCGGGGCGAAATACTATGAGCGCGGCCTTCCTGCCACTCCTACAAAATACGGCCCTGTTACTCGCGGTAGTGCTGCTTTATGACATGAGCCGCTCGTTGCACCCACCCGTCAGGCCATCCCTCAACCATATTGTGGTTGGCCTGATCATGGGCACCATTGCTGCTGCCCTGATGCTGTCACCCTTCACTTTTGCGCCGGGTATCCAGTTTGACACGCGTTCGGTGCTGATCACGTTGACAGGCCTGTTTTTTGGCACCCTGCCGACAATTGTTACCGTAATCATCGCTTCACTTTTCCGGCTCTATCAGGGCGGGGCGGGGGCCTGGACTGGCGTCGCGGTGATTCTCGTCTGCGGCACACTGGGTCTGCTGTGGCGACACGTCAGGGCCAGCTCAATGACCACTCTGGACTGGGCAGAGCTGTACAGTCTTGGCATTGTGGCGCATGTCCTCATGTTGGCATTGATGCTGACTCTGCCCGGTGATCAGGCAAATGCAGTACTGGCGACTATCACCCTTCCCGTAATACTGATTTATCCGATTGCGACGGTACTGCTGGGCCTGCTGATGGCAAAGCGACTGCAACAGGAACAGGGTGCCAACCGCCTGGAAGAAAATGAAGAGCGACTCCGACTGGCACTGTCTGCGGCGGGGCTGGGACTGGCGGACATTGACCTGCAAAGCGGCAGACTGATAGTCAACGAGGGCTACAACCGGATTCTGGGGCGTAGTCTTGACCAATCCCACGAAACACTCAGCGCTGCCCTTGCCTGCATCCACCCGGATGACAGACAACACGCTCTGGATACCTTTCGGCGCTACCTGAATAACAGTGTGCGCAAAAAACCCGGCGAGCTCTATCAGGAGTTTCGCATTCGCGATACTGCCAATAACTGGATCTGGGTCGCGTCACTCAGCAAGCTGGTGGCATGGGATGATAGAGGAGTTCCGTCCCGTATGCTGGCCACCCTCACCAATATCAATCCGAGGAAAGAGTTTGAACAGGGCCTTGAGACTGCCCATCGCGAGACGAACCGCCTGCTCCATGAATCAACCCAGGCGCGACTGGCATTGCTGGGGGTGCTGGAGGATCACCAGACCGCAGAAAAGGCACTGAAGGAGAGCGAAAGAGCGCTCAATGAAGTCAGCCGTATCGCTCTGGTAGGTGGTTGGGAATACGATTGCGATTCGGGAATTATGCAGTGGACGCAGCAAACCTGTGAAAATTTCGGCGTTGCAAACAATATCGCACCCAGCTTTTCGTTGATCTATTCCCTGCTTGAGGCCGCCGATCGCACCACCCTGAAGGAGTCGCTGGAAAGCTGCCTCAATGAGGGAAAATCCATCGATCTCGAGCTTTCCATCGTCAGGGACAGGCAGGTTATCTGGCTGCGATTTATCGCCAAGGCCGCCCGGAACACGCTTTACCGTGTCACCCGGCTGAGGGGTACCGTACAGGATATTACCCAGCGGAAACTGGCCATCGAAAAACAACAGCAGAGCTATAATCTGCTGATGAAGCTGGCCGCACAGGTACCCGGCATGATCTTCCAGTTTCAACTGTTTCCCGACAAAACCAGTGCGATTCCCTGGTGCAGCCCCGCAATCAGAAACATTCTCGGCCTGGAAGCCGCCGACGTGGCAGATGATGCATCCCCAGCTTTTGATCGCATTCATCCCGATGATGTCACCCACCTGCTAACCCAGATACGTATTTCAGCCGAAAAACTCTGCCCACTGCACGCGGAATTCCGGGTCGTGTTGCCGGAAGAGGTAACCGAGTGGCGGCTCTGCGATGCCATTCCGGAAAGGCTCAGCGACGGCAGTACGCTCTGGCACGGGATCACCACTGACATCCACAGCCGCAAGGAAAACGAGGAAGCCCTGAAGCTGGCAGGACTGGTCTACCAGAATAGCAATGAGGCCATGATGGTCACCGACGCGGCCGGTACCATTATTGATGTCAACCAGACCTTCGCCACCATGACCGGCTATTCTCTCCAGGATGTTGTTGGCCAAAATCCCAGTATTTTGCGCTCCGGCAAGCATACAACGAGTTTTTATGCGCGTATGTGGAAGATGCTGGAAACCACTGGGCACTGGGAAGGGGAGTTATGGAACAAACGAAAAAGTGGCGAAATTTTTGCTGAATGGCTTTCCATCAACGCTGTCTATAACCCCGACGGCTCGGTTCATCGGTGGGTAGCACAGTTCTCCGACATCACTGAAAAGAAAGCCAATGAGCAACTCATTTGGGAACAGGCCAACTTTGACCCATTAACCGAGCTGCCCAACCGCAGGATGTTTTACGATCGCCTGGGACAGGAAATCAAAAAAGCTCACCGCTCGGCATTGTCGATGGCCGTGCTGTTTATAGACCTTGACCATTTCAAGGAGGTCAACGATACCCTGGGCCACGAAAAAGGCGATCAGCTACTGGTTGAAGCCGCCAACAGAATTGGTCACTGTATCCGCGAGACCGATACCGTGGCCAGGCTCGGTGGTGATGAGTTCATTATCATTCTCAGCGAACTGGAAGAGCGCTCAACCATTGAACGGGTATTGACCGGCTTGCTCACACGCCTTTCCGAGCCCTATCCACTCGACAATGATGTCGCGTTTGTCAGCGCCAGTATCGGTGTCACTCTTTATCCCGAGGATGCTACCAACATTGAGGGGCTACTGAAAAACGCTGACCAGGCCATGTACGCGGCCAAAAAAGAAGGGCGCAACGGCTACCAATACTTTACCCAGTCCATGCAGGAATCCGCCCTAAAGCGGATGCGTATTGTCAATGACCTCAGGATGGGGCTGGAAAAGCTCGAATTATGGGTCGCCTATCAGCCGATCATCAATTTGCGAACCGGCGACATTCACAAGGCCGAAGCACTGATGCGCTGGCAACATCCCATTGAGGGATTAATCGGCCCGGATACTTTTATCCCGATAGCCGAGGAAACCGGTCTGATTCATCTGATTGGCCATCGCCTGTTCGAAGATGTCGCGGTGATGTCCCAATCCCTGCGCGAGGACTTCCATCCAGAATTCCAGATCAGCATGAATGTCTCACCTGTGCAACTGAATAACCGCAGTAAAAACGTGTTTCAACTTTGGAGTGAATCGATGTTTGATCTGGGTCTGCCGGGGCAGGCCGTGGTGCTGGAAATTACCGAGGGTTTACTGCTCGAGCAGCGCACCATGGTTACCGAGCAGCTGCTGGCCTTCCGGGATGCCGGTATTCAGGTAGCCCTGGATGATTTTGGCACCGGCTACTCATCACTGTCCTATCTGAAAAAATTTGATATCGATTATCTGAAAATTGACAAGACCTTTGTCAGCAACCTGCGGCCCGGTAGTGAAGACCTGGCTCTGTGCGAAGCCATTATTGTGATGGCCCACAAGCTGGGCATAGAAGTCATTGCCGAGGGAGTGGAAACCGGCGAACAGCGGGACCTGCTGACAGCCGCCGGTTGTGACTATGCTCAGGGCTACCTGTTTGCCAAACCCATGGCCGGGGAATCCTTTAAGGCTCATTTGCTGGCGGAGCAAACATCACCCACAACAAAGCAGTTGCCCTGAATCCCCGGAAGAAAGTAGCGCCAACCCCGCGATCAGAACGGGTAGTCCTCGATCACGGTCCAGGGCAAACCATATATATTCATATCATCCATGAACGGATCGGGATCCATCTGCTCCATGTTCCACACGCCCGGTTGCAGCCACTTGCCTTCCAGCATCATCTTGGCGCCGATCATGGCGGGCACGCCGGTGGTGTAGGAAATCGCCTGGGATTGAACCTCGGCATAGCATTCCTGATGGTCACAGATGTTGTACAGGTAAACGGTTTTTGGCTTACCGTCCCTGACGCCGGTCACCACGCAACCGATACAGGTTCTGCCTTTGGTGCGCGGGCCGAGGCTGGCCGGATCGGGTAGCAGGCGCTTCAGAAACTGGATCGGTACGATCTGCTGGCCATTGAAATCCACTGGCTCGATGCCGGTCATGCCGACATTGCCCAGCACTTCCAGATGTTTCAGGTAGCTCTCACCGAAGCTCATCCAGAATTGGGCACGCTTCAGGCTGGGAAAGTTTTTCACCAATGACTCAAGCTCTTCGTGGTACATGCGATAGATGTTGTAAGTACCCACGCCGTCCGGACAGGTGAAGGACTGCTTGGTGGACATCGCCGGGGTAGTGACGAACTCGCCGTTTTCCCAGTGGCGGCACTCGGCGGTCACTTCGCGGATGTTGATCTCCGGGTTGAAGTTGGTGGCAAACGGATAGCCGTGATCGCCGCCGTTGACATCGATAATGTCCAGGGTGTGGATTTCATCGAAGTAGTGCTTGGCGATGTAGGCGGTAAACACATTGGTGGCGCCTGGATCGAAACCGGAGCCCAGCAGCGCCATCAGCCCCGCCTGTTTAAATTTGTCCTGATAGGCCCACTGCCAGCTGTACTCGAACTTGGCGGTATCCAGCGGCTCGTAGTTGGCGGTATCCATATAATTGACGCCCGCTTCCAGACAGGCATCCATAATGGTCAGATCCTGATAGGGCAGCGCCACATTGATCACCAGATCCGGTTTGACGCGATTGATCAGCGCCACCAGTTCCGGCACGTTGTCCGCATCTACTTGGGCGGTCTCAATGGACCGATCGAGCTGCGAGGCAATGTGCCGACATTTCGCTTCAGTGCGACTGGCGAGGACTATCTCCTCAAAGACATCCGGCAACTGGGCGCACTTGTGGGTCACAACGCCACCGACCCCACCGGCACCGATAATGAGTACTTTTGCCATGCTTAACTCCTCAACCTTTCTTTTTGCCAGTCGGCAAACAGATAATCTTTCTCAGAACCAACGCTATTTGCGAAAACGGATTGGCATCACGCCACGATCAGTCGTGGCTTAACACAATCCCGACCCTATCAGTCCCGCTCAAAATAGGTGTAGCCATTCAGGCTGTTACTGAAAGTCTTTAACATCCGCTGGCGTTCAGCCACGCTGATACTGCCAGAACGCACAGCGGTCTCGGCACAGATACGAAATTTCTCATACAACTCCTTGGGGTTGTATTCTACGTAACTGAGCACATCGCCGATGGTATCGCCCTGAATTTCCTCAACAAATTCAAACTGTCCCTCGCCATCAATGCGAACACTCACCACATGGGTATCACCGAACAGATTGTGCAGATCTCCCAGGGTTTCCTGGTAGGCACCCACCAGAAACACACCGAGGTAATACTCTTCACCCTCTTTGAGGTCGTGCAGTGGCAGGGTGCGCGTTTCACCGTCAGCATTGGCAAACAAATCAAGTTTGCCGTCGGAATCACAGGTCAGGTCAGCAATAATCGCCTTGTTGGTAGGCGCTTCGGTCAACCGATGGATTGGCATGACCGGAAAAATCTGATCGATTGCCCAGGAATCAGGCAGCGACTGGAACAGACTGAAATTACCGTAATAAATGTCAGCGAGCGCCTCATCCAGATTGGCCAGCTCTGGCGGAATGCGACGCAGCGATGGCAACAACAGGCGAGTGCGCTGCAACACTTCCAGGTACAGGTTTTCCGCGAGGGCGAGTTCGCGCAGTTGCACCTGACCCTGACGAAACATGCGCCGCATGTCCTCCCGGTAGTGAGCCGCGTCATTACAACACTCCTGAAGATTGGTGTCGTTCAGCGACTGCAGGGTTACCCAGAGATTATCGAGCGATTCAGTACAGTCCTCTGGCAGCTGGTCGGGAATACCATTGGACTTGAAATAACTCACGTCGAGAATATTGAACAGCAATACCGAGGAGTAGGCCACGGTGGCCCGTCCCGACTCGGTAATCAGGGTCGGGTGAGGAATATCGCTGTTGTTGAGCGCCTCGGTGATGGTTTCCACGATATCGACACAGTACTCTTCCAGCGAGTAGTTCTTGCTGTGGGTTTCGTTGGTGCGGGCACCCGTGTAATCCACCGCCAGACCGCCTCCGAGGTCGAGATAACCCAGTGGGGCACCCTCTTTCACCAGATCCACGTAGTAGCGGCAGGCTTCCTGGACACCGTCGCGAATATTGCGAATATTCGGGATCTGGGAGCCAATGTGATAATGCATCAGTTGCAGGCAGTGCAGCATATCTGCCTCGCGCAACTGATCCAGCACATCAACCAGCTGCGTCACTGTGAGGCCGAATAGTGAGCGGTCACCGCTGTCTTCAAACCAGTGACCCTCGACCTTGGCGGCCAGTTTCAGGCGTACACCGATCAAAGGCTCGATACCGAGGCGTTTGCTCTGTTCGAGAATAATACCCAGCTCGGAGGGAGTCTCGATAACAAAGAAACATTTCAGGCCCAGCTTTCTGGCGTGCAGGCCAAGCTGGATAAATTCTGCATCTTTGTAACCATTACAAATGATACAGGCCTCACGATCCTGCAGATGCGACATGGCGATAATCAGTTCCGCCTTGCTGCCCGCCTCAAGGCCGTGATGATACTGACTGCCAAACTTGGCAATCTCTTCCACCACATGGCACTGCTGATTGACCTTGATAGGAAAGACACCGCGGTACTCGCCCTGGTAATTCATTTGGCGGATGGCTTCGGCAAAACTTTCGTTGAGATATGTGATCCGCTGGTCGAGCAGATTTTCAATCCGCAACAACACCGGCATGGCATGGCCGCGCTGTTCCAGACCCGCGACAATATCGAGCAGGGAAATTTGGTGAGAGCGCCCATCGTGAGGAGCAATAACCGTTATTTCACCCTTTTCTGAGAGACCAAAGTACCCGGCACCCCAGTCGTTGACGCCATAGAGACTCGCCGAATCCACAATGGACCAGCTATGGCCTTGATGATCATTCAAGATAACCACTCCGACATAGTTATAATTCTGTATAACCGCCGAACATAACCAGAATATGTCAATATCATTCCAGCTACCCTCTGACAGAACATTGAAGCACGGTATCAATGGCGCTGGCGGGTCCGCCAGGTAAACGCGCCATCACGATCAGCCGGGCTGGCTAGCGCCACTTTCACCAAAAAGCACCGTGAGAGAAGGCCATTCTAAAGGAGACGACTTTAAATTCCGAATGAACTTTTAAGCGGGGTCAGGAGAACGTTATCCATCGGGCATCGCAAATAGTGCGCAGGCCCTAGCTCATGTCTGCCCAGGGGTTTGACTTGTCGAATATCACTGCGTTGCCAAAACCCGGCATGGTCAGCCCATCACGGCTGAACTGAATGGCACTGTCATCAATGACCTGCTCGCCAAACCGGTAAATGACATCGAGCTCTGCCCGATCTGCCCGCAACTCATAGTCCGCTGCCCGCTGGCGGGTCTGCTCAAGGCGCGAACGGTATTCAGCCATTGCCGCACCATAACGACGGCTCAGCATATCCTCGACCTTGCGGGGGGAGATAACCACGGCCGTTGCATTATTGCCACCAAAACCCTTGGAGTTAATCAGCGCCAGATCCATGCCCCGCTCCTTGACATCCCTGTCTTGCAAAGGGAACGAAGTATGGGTTTGGCAAACGTCGGCGGCAACCCGATCAATGGTTTTGATGCCCGGAATCAACTGATATTTGAACGTGCCCAACGCCGACATCAACTGATCGCCACTGGCTGAAGCAATCGTATGACCAACATAGGCCTTGACCGCTGCCACCGGCCAGTCACTGATCCCGAAAGCGGCGGCCACCCGGTTGAAAATTTCTGATTCGGTGACGCGATTGGCAGGGGTGCTCGAACCGTGGGCATGAATAAAGCTGTTGTGCTTAACCGTGTCTTCACCGAGGATTGCCACTGCCGATGCAACCGCCTTGGCAAACGATACATAATTGCCGGCACCGGGTGCGGAAATGGATTTCTTCAGACCATCGGCATTGATAAAGACCTCGGGCACGGCTCCGTGAATATCAGCACCCAGCTCCACGGCCAGCGCATCGTCCATCAACACCACAAACTGCGCTCCCTCCGCCAAAGTGAAACCACAGTTTTCACCGAAAGGCCGACTGGCTCGCCGCCAATCCGGCAGACTGGAACCGTCGAGCTTGCAAAGTCCTTCGTCGGTGCCCAGCGCGCCCATATTGGTAAAACCTTCAAATATCTCAGGCGTCAGACTGGCTTCGGCATTACCCACCACCGCAACACGACGCCGACCACTGCGGATATCCCGCACAGCCGCCTGTAGCACATAGAGAAAGGAGGCACAGGCTCCCGTAATCGCCTCGGTATGCCCCACACTGCCCAGCACATAGGCATTGATAAAATCTGCCGGCATGGTATTGAGCCCCAGGGCAAGCTGCTTGGAGGAGGTGCGCTCACTGCGCAAACGACTTTGCAATAATCCGCCAAAACCCTCCGGGGCCAGCTGTCCAAACACACTGGAGCCATAGACACCAATTTCGTCCGGGTGAACAGCAGCGACTATCTGCTCCCAGGGGACACCGACGGAGTGAATCGCATCGCTGGCGCCCAGTAATGCCAGTTGCAATCCTCGCGGATGAAATCTCGAACTGTACTGGGCTGCGGGATCAAAACCGGAGGGTAACTGGCCCGCTGCCTTGGCCAGTTGCTCGGTCTGCACCGGCACCAGAAATTCTCCGGTATCACGAGAGTGTATTTCAAAACTGCCGTCCTCAAGGGGACGTACGTCCCAGTGCCCGGGAATCTGCGTCGGCATATCACGGCGGCTCAGGGTAAACCGCACACCGCCTTCATCGTGTTGCTGCATTTGTACATGTTTGTGGCCAGTGATTTCTTCAGGGTTGTAGATGGCATTTTCCAGGCGACGGATCAGGGTTCCAGCCATAACCTGATCGGCAAAGGTCGAGGCCACGGCAGCAGCATCATAGGATTGTCCGGACTGGTCACGGTACGAACTACCATCCCACCTCACCAGGCCCATAAGACAGGCCAGACCCACCAAGGTTTTATTGCGCTCAACGGGGGACAGAGACTCAACTACCGTTCGGCGAAAACCCTGGTGCGAAGAGCTGCGCCCAGCGGCGTTGTAGCCACCAAAACCGACAATAACAGGTAAAGCTTGCATGTTGAGCCACATCCAGTTGAATTTATAGATGCAGTCTATCAGGCATTCCGGGTTGATTTTTGTCTGTTATAGCCATATATTTTTCCATTATGGCCAAAGAGACGATTGATCGACCACCACCACTGCGGGTTTGCACCCTGCTTTACAACAATTTGCTGACGACCAGTGCCACCCTGCCGGTGGAAATGCTGCGCACTGCCGAGGCGGCCGACCGGGCAGCTAACCCCAAAAATACCCGCAGCATTATAGCTACCACCCTGTCCATTGATAATCAGCCGATCACCTCGCCCTCGGGCTTCGCCATTAGTCCCTCGGCGACAATTGACGAGATAGACCGCTGCGACATTATCAGCCTGCCCGCACTGTGGCGAAACCCACGGCCTGCCCTGAAAAAATACAGCAACTATATCCCCTGGTTACAACACCAGGTAAGGGAGGGTGCCACCGTCATCGCAGTGGGCACAGGTGTGTGCTTTCTGGCAGAGGCGGGCCTGCTGGATCAGCAACCAGCCACCACCCACTGGCATTATTTTGATCAGTTCCAGCGCGACTACCCACTGGTAGCCCTGAAGAGACAGTACTTCATTACCCAGGCCGGCAACCTCTACTGCGCGGCCAGCGTCAACGCCATGGCGGAGCTGATGGTACACCTAGTGGCGAGGTTGTACGGTCGCCAGGCAGCCACACAGGTGGAGCGCAATTTCTTTCACGAAATTCGCAGCTCCTTCGAGCCCACCAGCTACTTCTCTGACAATGTGGAACACCACCCCGATGAACAGGTGGTGCAGGCACAAATCTGGTTTGAGGATAATTTCAGCAAGCCGATCAGGATTGTGGACGTGGCAAAACAGTTCGGTTTCAGTATGCGCACGTTTGACCGCCGTTTCAAAAATGCACTGGGCCAGACACCACTGAAATACCTGCAACGCACCAGACTCAACAATGCCAGGGAGTTACTGCAGAAATCCAACCTGTCTGTCGCCGAAGTGGCTGCTCACTCCGGTTACCAGGATGCTGCTGCATTCAGCAAAATATTTCATCGCCAATTTGGCACATCACCGATGAAATACCGCGAGACCGTGCGCGGCAAACTGTTTACTGCGCATTGACTAAACGCTACGACGCCCCGCTGGGGTCAGATTGACATCATAGAATATAGAGCAACCATTCAGCAGCCATGGCAGGCTTTTCAACGCCCTGGATATCAATGCCAATCCCCACGGTCAACAGCCGATTTTTGCCTTTCGGCTCGTCGGACAAAACCTGCCAGTTAAGACGAATGCGACTACCGACCGGAACCGGCGAAATAAAACGCAGACCATTGACCCCATAGTTGATCACTGTCGCATCGCCAATAATGGCCAGCAAGTCGTCCAGCATCATATGGGGCACCATGGAGAGGTAGAGAAAGCCATGAGCAATGGTTTTACCAAACGGTCCTTCTGCGGCTCGCTGCTGATCCACGTGCAGGTACTGATGGTCGTGGGTCGCATCGGCAAACTGGTTGATCTGGGCCTGCGTGATTTCAAACCAGTCAGACTGGCCACTAATGGGTTGTATCATGAAAACATTCCAGTGAGAGTGGGAGTGACGGTGCTACCGGTCGAGAAATTCCCGGATCGCTGGGGCAACCGTATCCGGCATGGTGAGCATGAACAAATGGCCACAATTCATCAGCCACAGCTCGGCGTTGGGGATACGGCTGGCGAGAACCTTCGCGTTAACCGGCGGAATGATGGGGTCATCGGCACCATGCACTATCAGGGTTGGCATGGTGATTTTGTGTAGCCAGTGCAGACTCGACCAGATCGCCAGTGCCAGCAACTGATAATAGTAACCGCGCGAACTGGTAGTCTGTACCCGGGAAGCATGCCTTTCCACCTGGGCTGGATCAGTGCGCATTTTACCGCCATAGAGATCGCCGGCAATGCGGGACATGTATTTTTTGTCCAAATAGCGGCGTGGACTGATCATTTTTGCCAGGGTGGATGGATGCCCGGGAAACATTGCTGAGCCGCAACTGGTCGCACAGAGCACCAGCTTTCTGCAGCGTTCCGGGTACTGGCGGGCAAATTGCTGGGCCAGGGTGCCACCCCAGGAGAGCCCCAGCACATCCACCTGCCGATAACCCAACTGATCGAGAATTTTTACGGTCAGCTTTGCATAGGTATGCAACCGCCAGGGCAACACGGGGGCCTCCGACTTGCCCGCCCCCGGAACATCAAAAATAATCACCTCACAGCCCGGCATAGCCGCAATGAAACCTTCCAGAACCTCCAGACTGGCACCGATGCCATTCAGTAGTAGCAGGGGTTTAGGACGAACATCGCCGCCCCGCCTGATGGCAACACGAATATTCAATCCCATGACTGTCAACCAGTAGATCTGTAACCCGCTGGTTTTCACGCTCACCAGATGCTCCTCAATGTGTTCAGCCGAAGACATAAGTGCCGGGGGCATCCTCCAGAGGTCTGAAGTGCTTGCTGCCTAACACCTTCGGTGCAGCTTTTCGCACTCCGGAGCGGGCCTGAAGCCAAGCGGACCAGTCGGTCCACCAGGAACCCGCAAACTGTTCAGCCCCTTCGAGCCACTCGTCAGCATTATCTGGCAAGCTGTCATTACTGAAGTAACGCGCCTTAATATTGGAGGGGGGATTGACCAGACTCTGAATATGGCCACTGGAACTGAGCACAAACTTGATGTTTCCCCCAACAATCTGAGTGGTCTTGTAGCAGACTTTCCAGGGCGTAATATGATCCGACAACCCGGCCGTTACATACTTGTCGCAATCTAGCGCAGCCAGATCAATGGTCACGCCATTAATCTTCATCTCTCCGGCTTCCAGGGTGTTGTGCTCATAAATATCCAGGAAGTCGCAGTGCAGTTCTGCGGGCAAGTTGGTTGAATCACTGTTCCAAAACAGGATATCAAAGGCCGGCGGGGCCTCACCCATCAAATAGTTGTTGATGTGATAATTCCACACCAGATCATTGGGCCGCATCCAGCTAAACACCCGGCCGAGTTCGGCCCCTTCCAGAACACCCCTTTCCCGCGATTTGAGACGCGCTGCCTGAAGGGATGCCGGCGTGGTGAAAACCCCCAGCTCCATTTCCCGAGAATTCATACTGAGCATACAGACGGACAGACTCAAAGAATGCACCACATCACGACCGGTCTGCTTGAGGTAGGAAGACAGAATTGAAGCCGTGATACCGCCGGCACAGGCGCCAACCACATTGAGAGATTGACTTCGGGTGATTGCGAGGATGGCATCGACGGCTTCGGTGGCTGCCTCAATGTATTGAGGCATTCCCCAGTGCGCCTGTTCCTCCGAGGGGTTCCGCCAACTGATCGCAAACACCTGGAATCCCTGGCCGAGGCAAAAACGAAAAAAGCTTTTTTCCTCATTTAGATCATAAATGTAAAACTTGTTGATCTGGGGAGGGATGATCAGTAGCGGCCTGCGAAACACCCGGGCAGTACGCGGCTTGTATTGAATCAGCTCCAGCAGCTCATTGCGAAAAACGACAACACCCTCCGTCGTCGCCAGATTGCCACCCACCCGAAACTGGCTTTTATCCACCTGAGCAGGCATACCGTTGTTGTCTTTCAGGTCGTGAGCATAGTTCTTCAGCCCTTTCAGCAAACTGCTGCCGCGGGTTTCAATCGCTTTTCTGAGTGCTTTTGGATTACCCAACAAGAAGTTGGTCGGAGCCATTGACGTGATCAGCATCTCTTTGACGAAACGGGCCCGCCGCTCTTCCATTTCCTCCAGGCCAAGGTCATCCACCAGTTCATCCAATGACTCCTCCCAGGCAAAATAGGCCTGCTTGAGCTTGTGGTAAAGCTTGTTTTCATCCCAGGAAGGGTCAGCAAAACGCCGGTCATTCTTGTGACCTTCGTACTTGTCCGTACCTTTGAGAATATCTGTAACCTTGCCGGCGAACCGCTTGCTGTAGCGCAATACCTTGGAGGGCTGTGCCGCCGTTTGTTTAACTGTTTTCTTGACGGCCGTCTTGAGGTCCTCTGTACTGACGCCCACCAGCGGATTGAGTGATACTGTCATCTCAATTGCTTTGGCCAGAAGCTCCTCGTGCTTTTCGACAGCCTTTTTTTTACGCTCTTTGGACACTATTGGACCCTCAAAAAGTCACTTGGAGGCAGGGAGGGAACACCGAATTTATCTACTCTACCACCAGCACCAGAGGTACGCATAGTAAGGATTTGCTCATCTGCCCGGGGCGAAAGGCGCAAACAGGGCCCGATGCTCTGTGACGGTCAGAACTAAAATACCTGAAAACGGGATGCAATCCCCCGCTTGCTGCTAAAGCACTTCTGCGAGCAGTTGTTCAATTTTATCCAGATCGGGGATCAATGCCTGCTGCTCTCTGACAGTAACCATCATCAGAACACAGGGTGGCGGCTCTGCCGGGGGAACCTGCTGCAGCAACCCATCGTCTGCCAACCTGATCAAGTGCGGAAAATTCTGGATTTGCAGGGCATAAAATTGGCTCAGACCGTCCGGCAGTATGCGGTATAACACCAGCGCCATCGCCCGGTCACCCAACATCGTCCGCTCGTCGCCAACCAGTGATTCAAAGGAAACCAGTGGAATACGTTCGGTTCGCCAGTTTATCCAGCCCTGCAACCAGGGGGGTTGTTGGTCGTCCCGTTGACAGTCAACCTGCTGCACAATCTCGGCAACCGCTGTCATGGGAACCAGCAGGCGGTGACCGCTGAGCGACACAAGCAGGCTGTCCACTTCATCGGGCAACAACGGATTATCGATGACCGGTTTGCTCACCGCTTGCTCCCCTCAGCAGTTATAGCTTTTTCTGGGGCAATGACTTCTAAGGACACGCCTTTTATCCGGATAGCAAACAGCACAACTATTCTCCTGATTCAGTTGCTACGGGCATGAGATTGGCCATGGCTTTCAATAGCTCCTGCTCTTGATAGGGCTTACCCATGTAGTGCTCGACACCCAGGGAGAAAGCCCTGTCCCGGTGCTTTTTACCCGACCTTGAGGTAATCATGATAATCGGTATTTGTTTCAGCTCGCTGCTGCCCTTGACGCGACGCGCTACTTCAAAGCCATCCATACGCGGCATTTCGATATCCAGCAGCATGAGATCCGGCCTGTGTTCCTGAAGCAGGGTCATCGCCTCAAGGCCATCTCTCGCCGTAATCACGGAAAAACCTTCCCGCAGCAAAAACCGGCTGGTCACCTTGCGCACCGTCACGGAATCATCCACGACCATTACAGTGGCAACAGGAGACGATGTCTCGGGTTCACCGATTTCTTCACTGTCTGCAACAGATGTGGTCATCAAGCGGCTGCGCAGCAGCGCCAATAGATCCAGAATGACCACAACCCGCCCATCGCCCATCACCGTGGCACCCGTCAACCCGGGCACTTTGCTGAGCTGGATACCAAGACTTTTCACCACAATTTCCATGCTACCCGCCAGACCATCTACCTGAATGGCGAAATGGCGGGTTTCAGTATGTACCAGAATCAGGAATACCGACTGGCTTTCCATATCCAGTTTCGGGGTTGAGCGATGGTGCAACAGACTATCCAGATAGAGCACTTCGTAGTACTCGCCGGCATATTCGAGGCGCGCCTCAGGGTAGAGATAGTAGTATTCAAGCTCTACCGGGCTGACTCGGACGACACCATCCACGCTACTCAGGGAAAGCGCATACAACTCGTTACCCACCTCAATCATCAGCGCTCTGTTGACCGACACCGTGAACGGCAATCGCACAACAAAACGGGTACCCTTGCCGGGGTCAGTGACGACCTGCACGGATCCCCCCAGTTCGCGTACCTGGCTGTTGACCACGTCCATGCCCACACCGCGACCGGAAACCTGGGTTACTTTGTTCGATGTGGAAAATCCCGGCTGAAAAATAAACTCGATGACGTCCTGATCATCCAGTGGGCTGTCCCCGGGAATCAAACCCTGCTCAATCGCCCGATGGCGAATGGCTTCGACATTAAGCCCGCCGCCGTCATCGGACAACAGCAGGAGAATATCGCCGGCCTCTCTGGCCAATCCCACAGAAATCACCCCGGTTTGCGGTTTTCCGGCAGCACGGCGGTCTGCTGCAGACTCAATCCCATGGTCAATGGAATTGCGAATCATATGTTCCAGTGGGGCCAGCATCTGCTCCATGACAGAGCGGTCCATCTCACCGTCTATATTGATCAACTGCAGTTCAACTTTCTTCCCCACCTCATCACTGACCTGCCTGACCATCCGGCGCAACCTGGGCACAATCCGGCTGAACGGCACCATCCGGGTGCGCATCAACCGCTCCTGAAGATCCGTGTTAATACGCGACTGAATCAACAGCTGCCCCTCTGCAGACCTGGCCTTGCCTACCAGCGTTTCCTTCAGATCCTGAATATCGTACGCAGATTCCAGCAACGCCTGTGACAATTGCTGCAGTTGGGAATAACGGTCCATTTCAAGTGCGTCAAAACCCTCCGGAGGTTGCATCGCCTCCATTTGTTCCTGCCGGAGCATCATGTGCGCTTCTGTTTCGACGCCAATACGCCGAACCTGATCACGGAGGCGGGTGATGGTGGAACCCATTTCATCGAGCGTAACCGAAAAATCACTGATCTCACGCTCTACCCGGCCCCGTGAGATACTGGTTTCACCGGCCAGATTCACCAGACTCTCCAGTAGCGGGGCTGACACTTTGACCATTTCCGTGGATGCAGCCGCTGGGCGCTGAGGAGGAGTAATGCCGGGTATTTCAGTGAGACTGGCCCGTAGCTGGGCAGGAATTTGACTGATCCCGGGTGATTCCCCCACGACAACCGTCTTCTCTACCAGCTCGACTACCGATTCTGCCTGGGGCGCACCCTCACTGTCATTGCCGAGCAATACTTTGGCTGCTACCAGTGCCGACTGGAGCTGATCCTGCTTGTGCAGCCACCGGCTGAACATCCCCTCGTCCAGCTGATCGCGCTGATGTTCCACGTCGAGGATGTCGGTTTCAAAATCATGGCTCAACTCACCGAGCTGCTGCAGCCCGGCCATTCTGGCACCGCCCTTGAGCGTGTGCAGCGATCGCTTGAGTGACTCCACTGCCTCACGACTCTGCCAATCCTGTTGCCAGTCCTGCAGACAGCGATCAATGTCTTCCAGCAGCTCATTGGCCTCTTCGATAAAGATCTCAAGAATTTCCAGATCGATCTTTTCACGATCAAGCGGCACAATTTCCAGCGCCGGGAGGTCCCTGCTTTCAGCGACATCTGACTCAACAGAGACCACTGCAGGTGGGGCAGAATCTGGCTCTGGCTCTGGCTCTGGCTCTGGCTCTGGCTCTGGCTCTGGCTCTGGC
>NZ_CAXBHS010000013.1:0-107764 GCF_963975625.1 uncultured Porticoccus sp. | reverse complement strand
GATTGCGGCAGTAGCCGCATAGTTAGAGTGTCTACTTTTTTTGGGTATGACCACTGTATGAAATATCCATTTGAACCTAAATCTACTTCATATATTGAACCTGGACAGTTCTGGGCAATTCCATTAAGCAACGGAAGCTATGCGAGCGGTGTTGTTGTAGCGAAGCTAACGGACCTTCACGATAACAAAGTGAGCACGAGTTCATTTCTGGCTGCATTAATTGATTGGACTGGGGAGCAACTGCCTACGGAGGACAGCATTAGAGAGGCAGAAATCTTGAAATTAGGAGAAGCTCATCTAAAGGCTATTCAAACAACAGGAGGAAGCATATTGGGTAAGTCATCATTTAGCTTCCTCGGTGATAGCCCACGAACCAAAACTGACGACATAGTTACAATGGGCTATTCGGTTTTAAAGAACTTGGCAGAAAAGAAGTATGTCACCAACAGTTAACAAGCACATCAAAAACCGCTCCACTTCGTTGCGCTGGACGTCGCTAACGCTCCGCCTTTTATGTGGGCGTTAAGATCATTCTAGCTCCGAGCAAATAATATGGAAAAAAAGAAATACGAAGCAGAGTGGTGTTTGCTTCAAAATCAATTTGAAAGCTACGAAAAGCACTCATTGTATATAAAGCTAAGCAGCATCCTGATGTTATTTTTATCAGAAATATTTAGTGTCAGTATGACATCAACATTCTTAATCTTATTGGTTTTATGGCTACAAGATGCAATCTGGAAAACCTTTCAATCACGAATAGAGCCCAGATTATTAAAAATTGAAAAGAACATTAGAGAAAAAACTGAAGGAAATGAGTTTCAGTTCAACAAAGAATATCAATTAGTCGAAACCAGTAGTCTATCAAAAATCCTAGAATATGCTAAACAAGCTATACGGCCAACTGTAGCGTTTCCGCACATTGTATTGATGATTATTCTTGTTGGCTGCTCTGTTGTTGGGTGAGAAATTTAACAAAGATAAGGGATAAGTGGGGTCAGATCAGACTTTTCACCGGCCTGCCCATCCGGGCCTGCCTAACTCGCCTGCCGTACAACACTTCCACCTCATCCTTAAAGCTTTCATTCCCTAGCTCCAGCCCCTTATTCACTGCCCTGCGGATGTCTTCTATCAGTTTTCCATCCACATGGGCCTTGAATAAGGCACGGTATACCGCCATCCGCTCCTGTTTATTTCTACCCAACTTCAGGTATTCATGGTGCGGTGTACATAAGCCTGTATCAACACCAAGGCCATTTGATCGGTAGCTGGACCATGGATATTCTGCCGGGGCCCCTACCATTGACGCCCTCACCGGGTTCAACTCGATATACCGGTAACACTGTAAAAGGTAGGTTTCTGACTGCACTACACTCGATTTAAAGCGTCCTTCCCACAATGTGCCGCTACGCTGGTTGATGATTGAAGTAACGAACGTAACGCCGTCCCAGCGCCTGCATCATGGCTGATAACGCGCCATCGGTTTTTGGTGTTAACAGCAAATGAACATAATTGAAGCAGACCTGTGTACTGCTTACCCTGCATAAAAGATTTATTTGTGATTCGGGTTTGTCTGAAGGAGATATTTATGAAAAGTGATTCAAAAGCACGATACGGTACCATTTCGCGCCTTTTTCATTGGGTGATTGCTCTACTCGTCTTGTGGCAGGCCATGAAGATTTTCGACCGTATAAATGATGGCGAGCACTGGGTCGGTCAGGTACTGGTGCCGTGGCACATCTCAATTGGTGTGCTGATACTGTTGCTGATGGTGTTGCGTATCGTTTGGGCTTTGCGCAACCGGGGCAACCGCCCATCGGCGCCACCAGCATTGCTGGGCTTCTTGGCCAAGGCCGGTCACCTCACCATGTATGTCTTGCTGGTGCTATTGCCGGTCACCGGCATCAGTTTCATGATTGGCGAGGGTTACGGGTTGACTGTCTTCGGCATGGAGCTGCTAGCTCGCGGCAAAGAAATCCCATGGCTTGCAGCCATCGGGGCGTTGCACTCGCCGATCGCCTTGCTGCTGCTGGCAACGGTAGCAGGGCACATCCTGATGGGGTTCTGGCACCACTTTGTTCGAAAAGACGGGTTACTGCGTCGGATGCTCTGACGTGGCTGTGGTTGGTGCTCAGAGGCAGATGTGCCGCAGAAACCTGTCGTAGCAGTTGAAAACTCACAACGCTATGGAGAGGGGCTCATGTTTCACTATGCCGCTTCACTCCAATGCTTTCCTCATGGCGGGTGTTAAGGATCGACAAATGGGGTCATATATGGCATTCCTGCAATCCGATGGAAAGTCTGATCTGACCCCACTTACACTTCTTACACTACCCCGGCTGGCCATCCACCCGGGGCGTCACCAGCATCGGGATGTAGAACAGAGTGAACAGCGCAAATGCCAATATCCAGCTCAACTGGGATAGACCAACCCAAAGAGTGTAATAGGCAGGCACCAATAGCGGGACAAAGACCCGCAGCATTGCAGCACCAGTAAGCAGCAGGAACATCCAGATTACTGCCGAGGGCGGTGCAGAGATATCGCGTCCGGTGTGCCCCAGGGACACCCTGGCCATCATGCCGAGGGTCATCAGGCCAATGCCCCCGAGGGCAAAGGCGTGCACCGCCAGGAACGGGGAAATGCCAGTCAGGGCTGCCGCCACGTTCAGGGCAAAGCCCACCACCACCAAGCCGTAGGCAACATGCAGCACCCACAGTAATGGCTTACGCCAGATACCTTTGGTGTGCCAACCGAACAGGCGAAGTCCCAGTAGTACGGTCAGAACGGCAGCCACGACTATTGTCGGCAGGCTTCCCGGCGCGAGCAGCTCAGCGGCAATAAAGGCGACCATCAGGAACGGCACGGCCCTGTCCAGCCAGAGGTAGTTGGTCAGGGTGACCGAATAGCCGACACCACGCTCGGTGAAGAAGGGAATGACCCGCCGCCCCATCATCAGCACCAGGGCAATGATGGTGTAAAAACCCAGGTACAGCCCCAGCCGGATACCATCGGCCACAACCCCGTAAATCCCCAGGTAAAAGAGGCAGTTGCCGATAAACAATAGCGATAACACGGCAATCACCACGAAATTACGCTGGGATCTGGCCCGGATCACCGGTACCGCTACGGCAGGAATCAGCAGTGCCATAAACAACAAATCGGCGGCAGCCGTCCACAACAGAGGCACCCTCTGCCCCGCCAGTGGCAACAATCTCGCCACCAGCCACAGTAAAAACAAGAGCAACAATGGCAGTCCACGGGGCATTTGCAAACCGGTCCAGTTTTTTACCGCTGTCAGCAGGAACCCGGCTATCACCGCCATGGCGTAGCCATAGATCATCTCATGAGCATGCCAGGTGATCGGGGCCAATTCATTCAAGGGAGAGAGTATTTGCAACGGAAAAATCGCCGCCCAGATCGACATGGACAGCACCGCAAACAGGGCCGCACCCATAAAGAAAGGCCGGAAACCCAGGTTAAGCCATGCCGGCGAATGACTTGATTGAGGCTCTTGTATTTCGGTCATCCTGATTCCCGTTAACCACCTGTGGCATTCATAAAACGCAATACTTGCGGTTTGTCATCATGGTAAAAATAGTGTCGTTCCGGCTTCAATGCCATTGCATTGACAATAGCATTCTGCAAAGCGGGCATGTCTTGGGGATAACGGCGTATCACCGCACGCAGATCCACCGAGTGTTCATTACCGAGACACAGTAATAACCGGCCTTCGCAGGTAACCCGAACCCGGTTGCAACTGTCGCAAAAATTGTGGCTGTGGGGAGAAATAAAACCAATGCGACTGGTGCTGCCGGCAATGCGGTAGTAACGGGACGGCCCGGCAGTGCTCTCGGTGCTGGCCAACAGTGGATAATAATCACCGATTCGCTGCCGGATTTCCTCACTGGTGACCAGCCCGCCCTGCCGATCGCGACAGCCGACATCGCCCAGCGGCATTTCCTCAATAAAGCTGATATCCAGACTCCGCGCCAGGGCAAACTCCACCAGCGCGACCACCTCGTCATCGTTCTGACCGCGCACGATCACGCTGTTCAATTTGATGCGCTCGATACCGGCCTGCTGCGCCGCCTCAATGCTAGACAATACTTGCGGCAGTTTACCGGTGCGGGTAATGGCACTGAAACGCTCAGGATGCAACGAATCAAGACTGATATTTATACGCCGCACACCGGCGGCTGCCAGTGCCGGGGCGGTGTTGCGCAACTGGGAGCCATTGGTGGTGAGCGTCAATTCATCCAACCCGCGCAGCGAGCCCAGGTTGCCGATCAACGACATGACGTTTTTGCGCACCAGCGGCTCTCCCCCGGTCAGACGGATACGCTTGACTCCCAGGGATACAAAAGCCTGTCCCAGGAAAGCCATCTCTTCCAGCGTGAGCAGTTGCTGGCGCGGCAGAAACCGCATGTCCTCCGCCATACAATAGACGCAACGAAAATCACAGCGATCGGTCACCGACAGACGCAGGTAGTCAACAACGCGACCAAAACGATCCTCCAGAACGGCCTGGGGTTCACTCTGCATAGCTGGTGCTCCACAACTGCTTCAGTGTAAATACGTGTTTTCTTCCGGTGATCTCTAGTTTAGGAATCGACAGCCTCGATTCGTTGATCGAAGTCAAACTTACCCATGTAATTAGCTGTTAACTTGCCACAGGAAGGAAAAAAATTCCTTCAAATTCATTAAGTTAATACCAAGGTATCATTCACCATACCACTTTGGTAGCGGCTTCAGGAAACGACCTGAATTGGGGATTAGATCATGAAAAAAGCTGTTGCAACAAAATCAAAAGTGGCCTTCGCCACCGCCATTATGATGGTGGCAGTGGGAATGGCTGGCACGGCATCTGCCACTGCCGAAGAAGTCACCAGTTTGTCCGAAATCTTTACCAAGGGTGATATCAACCTGTCCTTCCGCTACCGCTATGAGTACGTGGATCAGGATGTCGATACCCTGAATGTCGCCAAGGCGTCCACCCTGAAATCCCGCCTGACCCTGACCTCCGCCAGCTTTCATGGCTTTTCGGGGCTGCTCGAGGTCGATGACGTCGCCCAGATTGGCAGCGAAAGCTATGCCACGCCGTCCAATGGCAAGGCCTCACAATATCCCATCGTCGCCGACCCGGACGGCACCGATATCAACCAGGCTTTCCTGAAATACAAGAATGACTACTTTGCCGGTACCGCCGGTCGCCAACGCATCAACCATGCCGGCCAGCGTTTTGTCGGCGGGGTGGGCTGGCGCCAGAATGAACAGACCTACGACGCCTTGCGCCTGGAACTACCCGTCGGACCGATCAAGTTGGACTACAGCTACATCTGGGACGTCAACCGGGTGTTCGGACCTGATACTGGCGGCGCTCAGCCCCGTCGTTTTGACTCCGACTCCCACGCCCTGTACCTGTCCTACTCGCCCGCGGCGGGACACAACATCGGCGTCTACGCCTACCTGCTGGACTTTGACAACCGGGTGGAAAACGTCACCGGCAACTCTTCCCAGACCTACGGTGTGGAATATAACGGCGCCTTTGGTCCGATCACCGTCGCCGCAGCGGCTGCATCCCAGACCGATTACGGTGACAATGCCACCGACTACGACGCCGAGTACTACCTGGTGGAACTGGGCACCAAAGTCAAGGGTGTTGGCCTGGGTATAGGTTACGAACTGCTGGGCAGCGATGACGGTAAGAAAGCCTTCAGCACCCCGCTGGCCACCCTGCACAAATTCCAGGGCTGGGCGGACATGTTCCTGGTCACCCCCAACGACGGTATTGAAGATCTGTATTTCAAGGTGACCAGCAGTGTGGCAGGCGTGTCCCTCGCCGCTTTCTACCACGACTTCAATGCCGACGAGGGCAGCGCTGATTACGGTGAAGAATTTGACATCGTCGCCACCTACCCGATCAACAGGAACCTGTCGGTGGAGCTGAAATACGCCATGTACAATGCTGACGAGTTTGCGGTGGATACCGAGAAAGTCTGGTTTACCGTCAACTACACATTCTGATCGAATGTCAGCCTGAACGACACGTTGGACTGGCGAGTATTTGACCGGAAAGTGCCCCGGGGTCGAGGTATCAGCGTCGACCCCGGGTTATCTTTACTGACAGCGACTTTCCCCAAGGGAAAACTACTCCGCTGCTCACCGCCACAGCCGGGAATACGCTTGTTCAAAGTGTCCTCAGATTGCGTATAATGATCCATTACATGCTCTTGGGGTGCCGCAAGGCTGAGATGCTGTTTTTCCCGGAAGGGAGACAGCGAACCCATTGAACCTGATCCGGTTAGTATCGGCGTAGGGATGGGCTCTCAATTACAGCAATGCCAATCTCTCTATGCCTCACAATTCATTCATTCCTGTGAGGAGCAACCATGAATTCAAAAACACCTGTGCAACCTGCCGCCAGGAACTTCATTACCCGTGAACCGCTGCCCGCCAGCCGAAAAATCTATCTGAGTCCCGAGGGCCACCCCGACGTAAAGGTACCCGTTCGGGAAATCGGCCTCACCGATGGTACTGCGGTAACGGTCTACGACACCTCCGGCCCCTACACTGACCCGGACGTGGATATCGACGTCCACAAGGGTCTGCCGGACCTGCGCAGCGCCTGGATCGAGGCCCGCGGCGATACCGAGTTCTATGAAGGGCGCGAGATCACGCCCATCGACAACGGCCACGAGGGACAGGACAAAGCCTTCAAATTCTATAATGAAGCGCTGCAGCGTCAGCCCCGCCGCGCCAAAGCCGGAGGCAACGTCACCCAGATACACTATGCGCGACAGGGCATCGTCACCCCGGAGATGGAATATATCGCCCTGCGCGAGAATCAGGCCCGGGAGGCGCTGAACAACGAATTCACCACCGAGGAACGCAACAAGCGCCTCGCCGGCAACGCCATGGGCGCCAACCTGCAGCCCATTACCCCGGAATTCGTCAGAAAAGAAGTGGCCGAGGGCCGGGCCATCATCCCCGCCAATATCAACCACCCGGAGTTGGAGCCGATGATTATCGGTCGCAACTTCCTGGTGAAGATCAACGCCAATATCGGCAACTCCGCCCTCACCTCGAATATCGAAGAGGAAGTGGAAAAGCTGGTGTGGTCCACCCGCTGGGGCGGCGACACGGTGATGGACCTGTCCACCGGCAAGCACATCCACGCCACCCGCGACTACATCGTCCGCAACTCGCCGGTACCCATCGGTACCGTGCCGATTTACCAGGCCCTGGAAAAGGTCAACGGCGTCGCCGAAGACCTCACCTGGGAGGTATTTCGGGACACCCTGATCGAGCAGGCGGAACAGGGGGTGGACTACTTCACCATCCACGCCGGGGTGCTGCTGCGCTACGTGCCACTGACCGCCGATCGGGTTACCGGCATCGTCTCCCGCGGCGGCTCCATCATGGCCAAGTGGTGTATCGCCCACCACCAGGAGAGTTTCCTCTACACCCATTTCGAGGACATCTGCGAGATCATGAAGGCCTACGATGTCAGCTTCTCCCTGGGTGACGGGCTGCGCCCCGGATGCCTGGCGGACGCCAACGACGAGGCCCAGTTCGGCGAACTGAAAACCCTCGGCGAGCTGACCCAGATCGCCTGGAAGCACGATGTGCAGGTGATGATCGAGGGGCCCGGTCACGTGCCCATGCACATGATCAAGGAAAACATGGACATGCAGTTGGAACACTGCCACGAGGCGCCGTTCTACACCCTGGGGCCACTGACCGTGGACATCTCCCCCGGCTACGACCACTTCTCCAGCGGTATCGGCGCCGCCATGATCGGCTGGTTCGGCTGCGCCATGCTCTGCTACGTGACCCCCAAGGAACATTTGGGCCTACCCAACCGGGAAGACGTCAAGGAAGGCATCATCACCTACAAGATCGCCGCCCACGCCGCCGACATCGCCAAGGGCCATCCCGGCGCCCGCTACCGGGACGACATGATCTCCAAGGCACGTTTCGAATTTCGCTGGGAGGACCAGTTCAACCTCAGCCTCGATCCGGAGCGGGCACTGGCGTTTCACGACGAAACCCTGCCCAAGGACTCCGCCAAGGTGGCCCACTTCTGTTCCATGTGCGGACCCAAATTCTGCTCCATGAAGATCAGTCAGGACGTGCGCGACTACGCAGCGGCTGAACAGGGTATGCGGGAGAAATCCGAGGAATTTCGTGCGAAAGGCGGCGACATCTACATCCAGGTGCGGGAGGACTGAGGCCGGTGCAAGACACAACCGCCCTTTTCTTGCCCCCCAGGGGAAATAACCCATGCAGATAGCCATTGTCGGCGCCGGCATTATGGGTCGGGTACTCGCCTGGCAGTTAAGCCAGCGCGGGCACCGGCTCAGCATCTTCGACCGCGACCCCATTCACAGCGGCGATGCTGCGGCCTACACCGCCGCCGGCATGCTTACCCCCTACTCGGAAGTGGCCTCGGCGGAGCTCGCCATCCACGCCATGGGCATGGCTTCCCTGCCCCTGTGGTCGGCCATGGCCGATGCGTTGTCAGTCGCCGGCAGTGGCCGCTGCCACACCCAGTGCGACAGTCCCTGCGACCAGTCCCATGAACCGGACTGCGACCTCTGCTTGCGCCAACTGGGCAGCCTGATTGTGGCCCATCCCGGCGATCGCGCCGACCACCGCCACTTCAACCAACAAGTGCAGAACAAACTGCATCCGACAGCCGAGCAGTTCCAGCAGTTAAATGCCGCGCAACTGGCGGACCTGGAACCGGAACTGGCGGACCGCTTCAGTGAGGCCACCTACCTACCGGAGGAATCCTGGGTGGACAACGAACAGGCCATGGCCTGTCTGGCGGACGCCCTGTTGGCCAATCCCCACGTCAGCTGGTTCCCGGAAACCCCGGTGGAACAACTCGCCCCACACAGTCTGCGCGCCGGGAGTGAGAGCTACCGCTTCGACTGGGTGATCGACTGCCGCGGTCTCGCTGCCAAAGCCGACTGGCCACAATTGCGCGGCGTGCGCGGCGAACTGATGTGGCTGCGGGCGCCGGAGGTGAAGCTCAAGCACCTGGTGCGATTGATGCACCCACGCTACCGCATCTACGTGGTGCCGCGACCCGATGATATCTACATCATCGGCGCCACCCAGATCGAAAGCGATAGCATGGAGCCGATTACCGTGCGCTCCAGCCTGGAACTGCTGTCCGCCGCCTACAGCCTGCACCCCGGCTTCGGCGAGGCGGAGATCGTTTCCACCCGGGTCAACTGCCGCCCGGCGCTGCCGGACAATTTACCGGCCATCCGTTGGCAGGACGGACTGATCCGCGCCAACGGCCTGTTCCGACACGGCTTTTTGCTGGCACCGGTAGTGGCCCGGGAAGTGGTGAACTGGCTGGAAAGCGGGGAAAGCTACCGCTCTCCCTATGCCGAACTGATTCAACCCCTGGCGGTTCCCGCCTGAAACTCTGGACAACACAAAGGTGCAACCTTGATTACCGTCTGGCTGAACAGCGAACAGAAACAACTGGAAGACCCGACCTGCCTGGCCGAGGCCTTGGCCCGGTGGCAGCCACCCGGCGAAGGCTTTGCCATCGCCATCAATGACGTGTTCGTCCCCCGGGCAAATTACGCTGCCACGCAGCTCCGGGACGGCGACCAGATCGAACTGCTCGTACCGATGCAGGGGGGCTGAAGCATGTGGCAACTGGCCGATCAATCCCTGGAGAGCCGACTGCTGATCGGCTCGGCGCTGTATCCCTCACCAAGCATCATGCAGGATGCCATCCGCGCTTCCGGCGCCGGGGTGGTCACCCTGTCCCTGCGCCGCCAGAATCCATCCGCCGGAGGGGGCAATGATTTCTGGGCGCTGTTGCGAGAACTGGATCTGCACTTGCTGCCCAACACTGCCGGCTGTCATTCGGTGAAGGAGGCCATTACCACCGCGCAGATGGCCCGGGAGCTGTTCGATACCCGCTGGATCAAACTGGAAGTCATCGGCGACGAATACAACCTGCAGCCGGACCCGTTCGGGTTGCTGGAGGCGACCCGGGAGCTGATTTCACAGGGCTTCGAGGTATTACCCTACTGCACCGACGATTTGGTGCTGTGCGAGAAGCTGGTGGATGCCGGCTGCCGTATTCTGATGCCCTGGGGCGCCCCGATTGGTACCGGCAAGGGGCTGATCAACCCCTACGCACTGAATACGTTGCGCCAGCGAATGCCCGATATCACCCTGATTGTCGACGCCGGCATCGGCGCACCGTCCCACGCGGCCCAAGCGCTGGAGATGGGTTACGACGGCGTACTGCTCAATACCGCCGTGGCCCAGGCCAGCGATCCGGTGGCCATGGCCAGGGCCTTTAAGCACGCTGTCAGCGCCGGCCGTCTGGCCTACGAAGCCGGTGTCATGCCTGCCCGGGATATGGCCCAGCCCAGTACCCCGGTACTGGGCACACCGTTCTGGAAGCCCTGAACATGTCAGCGACACATCGGACCAAGCCTGTAGTCCTCACCATCGCCGGCAGCGATTGCGCCGGCATGGCCGGGGTGCAGATGGATATCCGCACCCTGGCCGCCATGGGCGTACACGGTGCGGCGGCGATCACCGCCAATACGGCCCAGAACAACCGCGAGGTACTGGCCATCCAGCCTGTGGACAGCGCAGTGCTGGCAGAACAACTGCGCGCCGTGGAAAGCTTACCGATCGCCGCCATCAAGGTGGGGCTGATTCCCGGTGGAGCACAACTTGCCACTATCCGCGCCTTTGTGGAAAACAGCAGTGTGCCGCTGGTGTATGACCCGGTGCTGGCCGGCAGTTGCGGCGACGCCCTGACGGAATCAGACCTGACGGTCGCACTCAAGTCTAAACTGCTGCCGCTGTGCACTCTGCTCACCCCCAACCGGCAGGAGGCGGAAAAGCTCAGCGGACTGACCATTGGCAACAGCGACGACGTAGAGATCGCCGCCCGCGCCCTGCTGGCTACCGGCGTCAAAGCCGTGCTGCTAAAAGGGGGCCACGGCAAGGGGCCGTTAAGCCAGGACTTTTTTTGTTCCGAAGAGCAGACCTTCTGGCTCACCAGTCCGCGGCTGACAACTGACCACAGCCGAGGCACCGGTTGCGCCCTCTCCTCCGCCATCGCCGCAGCCCTGGCACTCGGTTATGCCCTGGCGGACGCGGTAGTGATCGGCAAGATGGACATCAATCAGGGGCTCAGGCAGGGCTATGGCATTGCCGACGACGGTGGTCCGGTGGCCATCAGCCATTTCCCCAATCAGCAGTATGACTTGCCCCTGCTGACCCGCTCCGCAAATATCGATCCTGAAGCGCGGGCCTTCCCGCCCTGCGCCAATACCCCACTGGGACTGTATCCCATCGTCGACCGGGCGGCCTGGCTGGCGCGCCTGTTGCCCACCGGCATCACTACCGTGCAGTTACGAGTCAAGGACTTGGAGGGGGATGCCTTGAAGCGGGAAGTCAGCATGGCCGTCGAGACCGCCCGCCACTACAACTGCCGCCTGTTTATCAACGATCACTGGCAACTGGCCGTGGAGCTGGGCGCCTATGGCGTGCACCTGGGCCAGGAAGATCTGGATGACGCCGATATCGAGGCCATTCACCGCGCCGGCCTGCGACTGGGCATCAGCAGCCACTGTCACTACGAGGTTGCCCGGGCCCACAGCTTCAACCCCTCCTATATCGCCTGCGGCCCGATCTACCACACCACCACCAAGGACATGCCCTGGACACCCCAGGGACCCACCGGACTGAGCTACTGGCAGAACATGCTGGATTATCCGCTGGTGGCCATCGGCGGTATCAATCAGGAGCGAATGCCAAGCGTCGCCGCGACCGGAGTCAGTGGTGTGGCTATGATTACCGCTATCACCCGGGCAGATGATCCTGAACAGACCTGCAGGGAGTTCCACTCTTTATTGGCAGCTGCCATTAAACCGGAGTAGGGTGAGCCATGAATGAAAACATAACCAGCTTCAGTGCCAGCGAATGGCTGCGCTATACCCGGCACATCCAGCTGCCGGAAGTGGGCGCTGCCGGACAACTGAAATTGAAACAGTCCCATATTCTGGTGATTGGTGCCGGTGGACTGGGTTCGCCGGTGGCGCTTTATCTGGCCGCCGCCGGAATCGGTCACCTCACGCTGGTAGACGGTGATGTCGTGGACACCAGCAACCTGCAGCGGCAGATCATCTTCGAGCACAACCAGGTGGGACAGTCCAAGGCCCGTGCCGCCAAAGATCGCCTGCTGCGACTCAATCCGGATATCCGCGTCGATGCCGTCGAGGCTTTTCTCGGTTCTGACAACGCTGCTGAGCTGGTGGGCTCTGCCGATCTGGTAGTGGACTGTACCGACAACTTCAGTGCCCGCTACCTGATCAACGACTATTGCTGCGCTCTCGGCAAACCCTGGCTGTTCGCCAGCATCCAGAAATTCTTTGGCCAGTGCGCCCTGTTTACCCCCGGCAATGCCTGTTTCCGCTGCCTGTTTCCAGAGCCCCCCATCAATGTGGAGGACTGCAACAGCGCCGGGGTAATCGGCGTATTGCCGGGGCTGCTAGGGGTATTACAGGCTAATGAAGCCATCAAATACCTGCTGGGACTGCCGACACCGCTGCAAAATCATCTGTTGCTGGTGGACGCCCTAAATCTGGAATTTCGCTCCATACAATTGACCCGTAGCGACAACTGCGCCGCCTGCGCCAATCTGGCTGGCGCTCCCAACTTGCCACGAGAAACTCCGCCCCAGTGCACTCTCGACACAAGAGATATCGACACCAGAGAAGGCACTCGATTAAATCCTGAGGACTTCCGGAATCGCCACCGCCAGGGTGATTGTGTGTTACTGGATGTGCGCAGCCCGACCGAGCGTCAGGCATTCCATATCGGCGGACAACACATTCCGCTCGATGAACTACCGCAACGACTGACGGAACTGGAGGGTGTGGAAACTGTGCTCTGCTACTGCCAGAGTGGCGTTCGCAGTGGCAAAGCACTGGCGCTTTTGAAAGAGCTGGGCTTCAACGGGGCCAGCCTGGATGGCGGGCTACTGGCCTGGCTACGTTTTATTGAGGCACAGGAAATGAAATAGAACAACGAAGTGATTAAGACATTATTGGGCTGACACAACGCTTGAACACCCCAGACATAGAATGCGACACAGGATTATAGGTCACCTAAAATTTCCTTCCTTTTTGACAGATATTCATCCTCTGAAATAAGGTTTTTCTCTCTAAGGGAATTCAAAACCACCAATCTTTCTTCCACGCCTCCTACCGTATTATTGTGTTTATAATTCGATAAAGACATCACCTCTTCTATCTCTTTGCGATTTTTTAATAGTTCTTTTTTTCTTTCCGTATCTTTCAGATACGCAACCGATTTAATCACCTTATCAAGATCGATAGAAATCCAGCCAAAATGGTCATTATTAATTCCTCCCTGGCTTAAACCATCAACCAAAAAAAGTTTTTTTTCAGACCACAATGCTTCGCTTCTACCTATTTCTCTACTGCCATGGCTTAAATGGTAACCTACTATACCGACATTAGAAGGATCGTATGCTGCCTCATAACCGATATTTCTCGGCTTCTCATACTCACCCAATATAATATTCAGTTTTCCATTCTTATAAAAAGCTCTTCCAGAAATGAAATATGAAGATTTCTTTAATCCGTAAAATCTTTCTTTTACTTTTTCAAATGAAAAAATAATATCTTTTCTAGCGGATGATTTTTTAAGGCCTTCTACCAGAAACTGGCTTAATATGGAGATGTGACCCTCATCAAAAATTGTTTTAGAGTTAAAAAAATTATCGGATAAATCATCCATCCACTTCAAAGAAGAGATTCCGACCTTGACAACATTGGCATCCAAAACAATCGGGTGATCATTCAAACCATGCTCATCAAAATTAAAATCTTCATATCTAATATACTGATTTTTATCATGCTTCCAAATTTCCGAATCTGAATCCTCAAAATTAAAGATATTCAACGCCACCACATTTGAATAGTAGAAAATAATCGGAATCATCAATAAATATCTTCTAAAATAATTCATAAATAACCTTGCTTAAATTTTACTGAATACCATCGACATAATCACAAAGATTACTCAATAATAACTTCTGATACTCTGCCAGATATTCGATAGACTCAACCAAAATTGCAGCATGATAAATATCGAACCATTCACAGGACTCTTTATTTTTTTCAAACTCTCTTCTAATAAATGCCAACCCTTCTATACAACTCGAAATATGACTAACATCCTTCAACATGGAAAAGTTTTCACGCCAGGATAAATCCTCCTTGCTACTCTCGGGATTAAAGCTTGCTCCATCAATTTCAAAAATCTTGTTCTCAGCGCTTTTCATACATCAATCCCCACCTTTTATTTAATTATTTTTTTTACCACTTTCTCGCTACTCCAAAATAAATTG
This sequence comes from uncultured Porticoccus sp., assembly GCF_963975625.1. Classification (NCBI taxonomy): domain Bacteria; kingdom Pseudomonadati; phylum Pseudomonadota; class Gammaproteobacteria; order Cellvibrionales; family Porticoccaceae; genus Porticoccus; species uncultured Porticoccus sp. The sequence continues at coordinate 93,332 of NZ_CAXBHS010000013.1, read as the reverse complement.
ACCTAGGTTCACCTGGAAAATAGCGATTCCCACTAAAGCTGGTATAGTCTGCTCGTTCGGCATATTTTCGATCTGCCAGATTGGTTACACGTAGATTCAGTTTCCAATGTGGAGTCACTTGCCAGTAACCATAGAGATTAAACAAATTATGGCCATCGTAGCGGTGTTCATTTTCAGGATCGGTATAGTATTTCCCTTGGTTCAGCCACTCTAGTTCTACCCTGCCAGAAGAGCGAAAATCCCAACCCAGCCTGGCACTGCCAAAATGTTTAGGCGCGGTATCCACCTCATTACCATCAATGTCTATACCGCCGGAAAGGCGGTCATCGCTGTACTCGTGCTTCACGTAACTGGCTGCCAGAGCAAGATCAAACTGGTTATTAAACTGATAAGCGAAAGCGAGTTCCACACCTCTGGAGCGAATCTCCCCATCTGCAACGTTAAAAAAGTCAGAGTCGCGAAAAATCTCATTTCGTTTCTTCATCGCAAACAACGCCAGCTCATAAGATAGATTTTCTGCCTGCCCCCTGAACCCAAGCTCGGCACTCAGTAGCTCCTCCGAATCCAGCTCGGCCTCTACTTGCTCTCTTTGGAGGCGGTACAACTCAACAGCCTGGGGAGCACGGAAACCCTGGGCAAGATTCAGGTAGATCTGGTGATTGTCCGTAAGGTCATAGAGTAGTCCCAATTTCGGCGACCAATTCTCAAACCTGTCGGTTCGATCCGCAGGACGACTATACCGGCATCCCCCAAACCCGCAGGGAATACCATTTTCATCGGTTCTACCACTAAGCATACGATTATCGTAGTTATACCTGAGCATTTCGTAACGCAACCCGGCTGTCAGCGCCAGTCGCTCTGTCAGCTGCCAATTGGTATGAATAAAGGGTGCCACCACTACAGTATCGACTTCATAATCATAGTGCTTACCCTCTGGAATCGTCGCCATCAGGAATACCGAACCCTCTGTCGGGGTATCCTGGCTCTGCTTCAGAAACGCCGAGGTGTATTCCACGTCAACACCAGTGACGATAGTCAGATCATTCCTGAGCCTATTGTGGTAGGCACTTTGTAGGCCGAAACTCTTCTGACCATTTTCTTCCAGGGGAGTACCCGGCAGGAAATGCTGAAGAAAATTCATATCTGTATAACGAAGATAAGGTGTCACAGTAATCAACGCGCGATCAGTCAACTGATAATCTATCCGGCTGGAAAAGCGTGCACTCTGTGTGTCCCGGTAAGCCTCGGGGTTAGGATTATCATTCCTTAGATGGGTAATTTTGTAGGCATCCTTGCCTACTATATAACCAGCAGTTTCCTGGTTCAGGTTGGTCATTGACAAGGATGTGGTCATCGTCAACGCCTTTTTACTATAAGCGTGTTTGAACGTGAATTTCTGCTGAGCGAATCCTGAATCATCACGGTATCCGCCATCGTGACTCAGTGACACATCCGCTCGAAAACCGTGAGCACCCTGAGTACCTGATGCGGAATATTTCGTCCTCAAGTAATCATGAGGTCCGCCTTCAAGACTCATCCTATATTCAGGATGCAATGTTGGATTCGGGGTAATGATATTCACAATACCATTCATCGCATTCGCTCCATACAGAGCACTGCCTGGGCCTCGGATCACTTCAACACGCTCTGCCATTTCCGTATGCGCATCAAACAACTCATTAATATTACAAAAACCTGAAGCCCTTACTGGTATACCATCTACTGCGGAAAGCACACTACCGCAGCCCCCTGCACCCGTGAGCACGGGAGAACGTATAGAGGGCAGGTATTCCTGTCCGTTACCCCGAGCAAAATTCGCACCGGGCACCCTGACCAATACTTCCTGAAAATGAGTATGAGCAGTAAGGTTTAAAGCCTGAAGCGGCACCACTGACGTGTTGCCAGCCATTTTTTTTAGCGCCTGTTCCTCACGTACTCCCGTCACTACCACGGTATCCAGAATTTGTTCAGGTTTGTCTGAATCACCCGTCTCAACCATTTTTTCTGAAAAGCTATTCGCGGAAAGCATGCACAGTAGAAGTGCAAGCATCGATTTATTTATAGCTACCACGACACATCCCTTTATCGAAAAAACAAATCAATTTAATGATAAAAAACGACTAAAGCCTATCACCGGATGTGGTTGGATCAATCGAATCAAATACTTCGCAAACTCTATCAACAGGGAAGCCACTTCTTTGAGAATGCTCATAAATCAAATCAACAGAATCCGAAAGATAAAAACAAAATGTTTTATCTTCGGCGATATATGAATATTCCCATTGTATATGCTTACCTTCTTGCTGCATTTCAAACAATACGTTATTCGAGTGACAGGATGTTTTTTTCCGACCATCCCCATCCATTGAGGCAATATCTTTTATATTTCTTTCAATAAAATATCTTGACAGCATTTTTTTCACCTTATCGCCCATATTAAGAAGCCAGCTTGATATGTTTTAAACAGGCGGAATCCTTACCCGATCGAGCCTGGATCCCGCCCTCACCTATTACCTGGTCAATAATTCACACTGTTGCTTTACCACTTGAAACCCTCCCCTAGAGAGGTTAGTGACCAGCGGCATCGGCATGTGCCGCCCCTCCATGCGCCTGCTGACGGATATAGTGCCGCAAGTTCTCAAGATCCTCATCACTGAGGGTGTGGTACTTAGGCATCCCATTCCCAAGAAGTGCGCCATCACGAACAACCGACTCGAACGCTTTCTTGTCCAGAGGGATTGTGGAGGCACGGAGATCTGGCCCTTTTACGCCACCTGATACGGCGCCAGCACCGTGACAGGCAATACAAAGATCAAGCGCATAAACACCAGCACCGGCTGCAGCTTTTTCTTCATCAACCTTGAAGTTCATATCAACGATTGGCTTGGCAACTTCAGGGGCAGGTTGCGCTGGAACATTAGCCTTGCCATCCAGTGCGAACGTAATCATACGGCGCTGATGAAGCCCATATTTCCAACCATGGCTTTCAAAGCCCACGTCTCCAGACCCTTGGAAGTTAGAGGTATAGCCACCACCGGGACCAATCATTATGGCAACCATTTGTTTTCCATCGAGCTTATAGGTGATAGGCGGTGAGGAGATACCTAAGCCGGCATCATATTCCCAAACCACTTCACCATTTCGAGCATCGTAAGCCTTAAATTTTCCATCAGGGTGCCCCTGAAAGACAAGGTTACCGGCCGTGGTCAGTGTGCCGCCAGCCCAAGCAAATGGCTGCTCTACTTCCCAGACACGCTTCTGGGTCACTGGATCCCAGGCCTGGAGCGATCCAAGAGGCTTACCCGGCATGGTCTTCAGAGCGGCCCCTACGCCAAGCCCAAACCTAAATTTAGTGGCGCGAAAGTTCGTATCTGTATCCTTACCCGCATCTGTGAAATCCACTGATAAATGCATAGACGGGATAAAGGCCAATCCCAATTCCGGATTGAAGGACATGGCGTGCCAGTTATGCCCACCCCAGAAAGATGGGTAGATATTTTTCTTTCCATCAGGGTAAAAAGAGCTTTCTGGTATCACGTGCCGCTGCTTTTCGAGATCGAACTTGGTGGACCAATTGGCTTCCACGTACTTTTCAGCAGACAACACCTTGCCATTCGTACGATCGATCACATAGAAGAACCCATTTTTGGGTGCATGTATCGCAGCCTTTACATCTTTACCATCAATATTAAGATCGGCAAGAACGATATCCATATTCGAGTTATAGTCCCAAGTATCGCCGGGGGCTGTCTGGACATGCCACTTATACTTACCAGTGTCAGCATCAAGCGCCACAACAGAACTCAGAAACAGGTTGTCACCGCCTTCAGGGCTACGAATTTTTCTATTCCAGGGAGATCCATTACCGGTACCAAATATGATTTGGTCAAATTCCTCATCATATGTCCATGCGTGCCAGGCGTTACCACCACCACCGTGCTCCCACCATTTCCCGGTCCAGGTTTTAGCCGCCATTTCCATCGCTTCGTTTTCAAAACCATCAGCAGGGTTACCAGGAACAAGGTACCAGCGCCAGAGCTTCTCACCGGTCTCAGTATCATAAGCCGTTACAAAACCACGCGTGGGACCTATTTCCGTGCCGCCATTGCCAACAAACAACTTGCCATCAAATGCTTTGACATGACCGGTAATGTTCAATTGTGAATCTGCAGGAAAGGTTCTGGTTTGCCAGACCTCCTTACCGTCCTTTCTCGTGATGGCCACAATACGACCATCCCAAGTAGCGATATAGAGCTTGTCACCATAGGTTGAAAGACCTCGGCTGTTGCCCCAAAACACACGACGCATACTCTTGCCTAAAACCTCTTTAGCAACTTTAGGGTCGTATTCCCAGAGCTTCTTACCTGTACGAGCATCAATGGCCCTAACGACATTCAAATGACCAATATGGTACATAACACCATCAACAACCAGTGGTGTGCTCGCCATATCGGTTTTGTCTGGGATGTCGAAATACCACTCCGGTTTGAGTTTGCCGACATTCTTTACGTTGATATCTTTAAGCGGACTAAACCTCTGTTCCGAGTGTGTCCGCCCATAGGCAAGCCAATCGGCTGTATTGGATGTTTCGTTAATTTCTTTGTCAGTTATATTTCTGGCATGGTCGGCCGCTACTGTTACTGTGGATAGCGTCATGGACAGCAATGTCCCCATCACACAAACCGTGGCCAGCTTCCTGGTCTTTTTAACACGAGAAATATTCATTTGTTTAACTCCCTTCCTTGTATAGGATTATTTTTATTGACGAGGTCCGCATGGGGCTTAGAAGAAGTAAGTGACGCCCATTGAAAACAGATTAAGCTCATCGACATCGTCATAGATTTCTTCTACAGCATCGGTTCCCTCAACATCGACATCCAGCTGCTCATATTTCATATACACAATCATCTTGCTACCGAAATATTGCTCTAACGCCATACCGGTACGAGTCAATTTAGAACCTGTCACACCTTGCTCTCCAAGCAGTGCACTGTATTGATCATCATATTGTCCATACTCGGCATAAAAGGCCGTATCACCCAGCTTGTTCCAACGCTTACGGATGCCCAGCTTGGTGTAATAGGCATTATTCTCATCCTCTGCGAACTCAGAGACATCACCACTGGCCTCTTCATGCTGCCAGGTAAATGAACCAAACAAGCCTGTTGCTGTATCCATCAAACCCATCTGCATGGTCAGCATTTCTGTTTCTGTATCACCCAATGACACAGAAGTAACATCTACCAAAACAGGATCTCCACCGGCCGTCATCCCGGTATCTACACCAGCAACTGTGGTTACTGTTCGCTCAGCAACATTTGCACCGCCATCGGCGTTATAGGCATAACCGACATGAAACCTCAGTTCCATATCACCAACTTTGTCACTGTATTTAGCAGCAATGTCATAGATGTCATCGTTTGCATAACCGACGGCAATACTAACGGGACCAAAAGCTGGAAGGTCATACCGAACACCATTGCGGTAAACCCCATTACAGTCGATTCCAATACCCAAACCATTTAGCGTCATGCATTGAGCAAAGCTACCCCAAGTTGCTCCGCCTTCTAACAGGCCAGCACCCTCCGCGCCGCGGATAAAAAAACCGGAGCCACGAAACAAGGCTCCGACACCTGACCAAATAGTCATTGAGGGATCACCCAACACACCTATGTTATCTGTCGGCATGCTCTGCAAACCAATGGTAACCTTGCCCCAGCTACCTCCAATGAAAATACTGCTTCCAAGCAATCCGATATCACCACCATTAAAAGAATCCAGATTATCCTGGTTGGAAAAGACAAGCGGTGTAATCTGGCCACTTTCAATGCCATCCAGAAAGTTTGGATTACCGGAGAAGGGTTCGATAGTTACATCAAAACCCGCATTCAATTCTCCCGGCAGAGTTGCCGAGCCAGAAAAGGTAATCCGACTACCTAACGTAGTACCATTATCGGAGATCTGAACCGCATCACTACCTTCACCATCATCGTAATAAGATATGCTCTCATTAATCCACCCGGATATATTCCATGATGGATTGATACCTTCATCAGAAAAGGCAATTAGCGGAAAATGAACAAAAAAGCATATTAGAATAAAATTAATAGATAATTTTTTATTATTTAAAATAATCATATTTACAATATCCTTATAATTGATAACTTATTATTTTTAAAACACTTCTGAAATTATTTTATTTATATCCATAAATATTTCCGGATACCTGACAAGGCTTTCCCTGGGAACCAGATCAAGCCTTCCATCAGATTTTTTTGCTATTCGCCCAGACACTATTTCTATTTTTATTGCTAACAAAGCGCTGGCAAAACGATGCTTCCCTGCCAGCTGATAAAGGTATGAAACTGAGTTGTTGCATACCTCCGCCAATTCAGCCCTCTCCCTTTTACTGGCTCTCTTCAAGAACTCACTTAGCTCCATGCGCAACACTACCTTTAGCTCCATGCTCAATAACATTAGCTTTAAGTCCAAAACAATTCAATATTGTTTTAGCACAATTTGTTTATCAGAATGCTAAACTGCCGCCCAAGCACTGCCCAAACACTGTTAGAATTGTCAACAACTAAAAAAACATGTACCAGCACACTCAGTAGCAAAGTCATGTCGACAACACCCATAAATAGAAAGCTGCCATATATACGGCGGCAGAATCTTGAAGCCCTGATTTCAGAAGCCGGATCAGCGGTCACGCTCGCCAAGTTAACCGGCACGAACAGCTCCTACCTAAGCCAAATTCGAAACCAAACGCCGACCCAGAATGGCACACCCAGGCAGGTAGGAATCAATTTGGCGGAGAAACTCGAAAAGGGTATGAACAAACCCATGGGATGGATGGATGAACCGCATACGTTTCACGCAATCAACCATAGAGAGCAAACCGCTTACGAGGACTTCCAACTAAGATTTTTACCCGTGTTTTCATGGGAAAGCCTCGCCCCATCACGGGAAGAGTACGACCACCCTGACGCCAACCGCCTACCATGCCCTTGCCCCTGCAGCGAACAATCTTTCGTTCTATCTATGGATAGCTGCAGCATGGAGCCAGCACTTTACGAGGGGGAAATACTCTTTGTGGATCCAGCTGTCGATGCCGAACCAGGCAACTTTGTCATTTTTTTTGACCCATCGGCCAAACGTTTCAAATGCAGACAACTCATTCAAGACAGTGGTCGTTTATATCTGATGGCATTAAACCACGACTGGCCAAACAGAATTTTCGAGCTGAATAAGACCACAACTATTCATGGTGTTGTTATTTTTAAAGGACGATACTTAATTCCGATGTAAGTTAACTTTCAACCGATTTATTGGTGTCCAGCCTATTAAACTCGTCTCTAACTTGCACCTACTTTGGGTCATCTCCTCCCCAAGCTAGCGTTGACACAAAAGGAGAACAAGGCAGAGGAGAGGGCCTCCTCTGCCAGCTACAGGCTTACCCCACCCAACGATAGTCCGCAAACACATCATCCAGCTCAGTATGAAACAGGTGATTGCTGTAGTTGCTCAGCGTTTTCACCGCTATCGCCACAATCAATTCCAGCACTTGCTGTTCGGTATAACCTGCGGCCAGAAAACACTCCACTTCTGCACGTGAAGGAGCACCCCGTTTGTTCAACATGGTGACCACAAAGTCGTGCAATACCTGCAATTTCGGGTCATCAATTGGTGCGTTGTTGCGTATGGACTCCGTCACGTCAGCGGGAACCCCCGACATTTTGTCCGCAATCATGCTGTGCGCACCCATGCAGTAGTCGCAACCGTTTTCACGGCTTATGGTCAGAAAAACCACTTCCTGTTCTGCTGGCGAAAAGGTGGCTTCCTGCCGGAATAACTGATAACCATTCAGGTACATCTTCAGCATGGAAGGCGCATTGGCCATCGTGGCGTACATGTTGGGAAGAAAACCAAAGTTATTTTTTTGTTCGGTTAAAATATTTTTTATTTCCTCTGGCGCTGAATTCAGCTCCACTGCCGGTTGTGACATTTTGTATTCAGATTTCATGGTATTTACTCCTGATATGGACTTTACGGTTCAAAATAGGGCAAAAATTTTTACGTTTATTTGCCAGTTACTCAAAAATACGGCAATTGATAGCACCCCTTCGCGAAATGGTTTTGATAAACAAACCAGGTGAGCTACCGATGCTCGTCCAAGGGCTTTTTTACTAAAACATTTTAGGACTCAACGGTCCTTTAATCGGCAAAAAAATTATTTGATGGAATCCATGATCAACGCCACCACAGGCTCCAGTTCACGTTTATCAATACCGGCCTTGACCATGGTTCGCAAGCCACTGACTCCGGAAAAATAGAAATTCACCAAACTATCCAGGGACGCAGACGAAGAAATCTCTCCCTGTTCCACGGCGAGTTCCATTGCGCGGCGAAAAACGTTCAATACTGCTCCGGCACCCGCTGCTACGGCCAACTGCACCTCGGGAATCCGCTGGGATAGCTCATTGGCGGTATTAACCAGCAGACATCCCCTGCGGCCCGTTTTCTGTTGAGCTTCCGCAACGATGTCCTCAAGAAATCCCCGAAGAAACTCCCTGGCGGAATTGTTCGCAGCCAGTTTTTCCTCCAATTGAACAACCATGCTTTTCCGGTAATGATCCAGGCATTGAATAAAAAGTTGCTGCTTGTTGCCAAAGGTCTGATAGAGGCTGCTTTTGGACAGGCACATCACCCGCAGCAAGTCCTGGAGAGATGTCGCTTCATAACCCACGGCCCAGAACTGCTGGGTCGCAGATTCCAGTGTACGGTCAATATCGAACTCTCTTGGCCTGCCCAGATTCATGGATAAATTATGGACCGATCAGTTCTATTTGTCAACTATCTGGAATTATTGCAGCATGCCAAGGTTCTCAACCACCGGTGGCATTCATAAAACGCACCACCTGTGGCTGGTCCGGATCATAAAAATGGTGCCTCTCCGGCTTGATGGCCATGGCTTCGACAATGGTGGTTTTGAGGGCAGCCATGTCGCCGGGGTGAGCGCGAATCACGGCCCGCAGGTCCACCGAGTGCTCGTTGCCCAGGCACAGCAACAATTGCCCCTCACAGGTCACCCGCACACGGTTACAACTTTCACAAAAATTGTGAGAGTTTGGGGAAATAAAGCCAATCCGGCTGTTGCTACCGGGTATTCGGTAATACCGTGACGGCCCGGGAGATGTTTCCGCGCTGGCCATTAAGGGGTAGAAACGGCCAATTCTGGCCCGAATTTCCTGACTGCTGACAAGCTCCTTCTGACGATCAGACCGACTTGTCACCCCGAGAGGCATCTCCTCAATAAAGCTGATATCCAGGCCGTGCTCCAGAGCAAAATCCAGCAGTGCTATAACTTCGTCATCGTTCTGGCCACGCATGATTACCGCATTGATCTTGACCCGCTCGATACCGGCCCGCTTGGCAGCCGCGATGCCACTCAGGACCCGATGTAACTCGCCTGTGCGGGTAATCGCCGCAAAGCGCAGCGGTTGCAGGGAATCGAGGCTGATATTGATGCGTTTGACGCCGGCATCAACCAGCTCCCCCGCCACCGACTCAAGCCTTGCGCCGTTAGTGGTCAGCAGCAATTCGTCCAGCCCCGGCAATTTACCCAGGCTGTGTACCAGCGACATCAGATTGCGCCGCACCAGCGGTTCTCCACCGGTGAGGCGGATACGACTCACACCCAACTCGACAAACGCCTGACCAACAAATGCCAGTTCTTCCAGAGTCAGCAACTGCTGACGCGGCACGAACACCATGTCCTCCGCCATGCAGTAGACACAGCGAAAATCACAGCGATCTGTTACCGACAGGCGCAGATAGTTGACGACCCGGCCAAAGCGATCAGTCAGTACAGTTGATTTGCTGTCAGGCATAAATGACATAAGTACAGCCAAAAAGGGGGTAGTCTGGAGCGTACCCGATCAAAGCATCAGGTCAAGTCCAGAATACCTTTACCAGGCCCTTGACTGGTTAGCTCATCGGTTATTTTTCGGTCAGCAAAACGCACGGCCCTTCGGAAGATACCGGCAACCAACTAGCCTGCCCGGTCACATTGACATGCCTTCTGGGCCCTCAATCGACGTCATCCATCATCTGCAGCACTTGCTGCCACTCCTCGGGCGTATTGGCATTAAGTAGCGCATCGGCATCCGTGATGGGCAATTGCCGACCGTTCAGTGCGGCAAGCATTCGCTTCAACGAACGCGGTTGATCGCTGCCTTCCGTAAAAGCTATATCGAGATAGTCTTGCAGGGATTGTGTAACTGGCAGGTATAGCGGCAGGTAACAACCCTCATAACAGACAGGTAAACCAGTTTTCTCGCCCTCTTCCAACAATGCCCCCAACACTGTTGTGGTCAACAGGGGCATATCCACGGGAAGGACCAGCAGTGCAGAGGGTTTTATGGTGTGCAGGACAGAATAGATAGCTGCCAGGGGGCCGGCCCTGGGAATCAGGTCGGGTATGCCTGAAGAACCGCCCGCCACGACCACATCAAGGCCAAGCGCGGCAAGCAACCCCCTGTTGAAATTTTCCATCGTCTGGTGGTTGCGCTGCAAAGAGGCCTTATCTGAGCCCATTCGCGTTGACAGTCCTCCAGCCAGAATTAAACCACTACAGGTATGCATGGCACTCGACATTCAGGTTATGAAAATGAACCAAAACAGGTTCTTTGAGATACTAGCACTCGGGCACAAAGCCCGCAGCCATAAAAAAACCGCGCCAATAGCGCGGTTTTTATCATAAAAGAGCCGATTATTTACTCTTCTCCAGGATATAGTCCACAGCTGCTTTAACCTCGTCCTCGGAGCAATCCATACACAGGCCTTTCGCCGGCATACCGCGAATCCCGCTGATGGCATTGGCATAGAGTACATCCATACCCTGATCAATACGGGGCGACCAGTCACTGGCCACACCGGTTTTTGGCGCACCACCTGCTCCACTGGAGTGACAGGCAACGCACTTGCTGTTGTAAATATCTTCTCCGGAGCGAGGCCCAGCTGAGGCAACTTTGGTCGGTTCAGGTACATTACCCGCCAAAACCACTTCACCGGCAGGTGCGAGACGCTCGGACATGTCCTTCTCTTGCTGGGCAGTCAGCTGCACTTCCTGCTCCTCAGAACCGCAACCGGCCATACCGGCGACCAGCAGCAAAGCAGCGCCAAACACACTCAGCTTTTTCAATTGGTTCATTTTCGTCTCCATTTTTGCGTATTAACGACCAGATTCAGTGCGTTATTATAACGCATAAACTTCCGGGGTGAATGTTGTTTGGGGTTAAAGTTCAAAGCCGGGAAGGGTTATACCTGATCCGGTTTCTGAGCGAACATTGTTCTCGCCAGTTCCGTCCGCTCAGCGATGGACCGATCAACAGTCTCAAGCCGATCTATGGCTTGCAAGCGTTTTGCCAACCCGGCCTGATTGGCAATCTGGATAGCAAGGCCTGGTCTGGCGTTGAGCTCAAGAATCATCGGCCCTCGGTACTTGTCGAGCACAATATCCGCACCGAAATAACCCAAGCCAGTCATTTCGTAACAACCACAGGCCAAATCGAGAATTTCCTGCCAATGGGGCAACTGCAGGTTTTCAAAGCCAATACCTGTATCGGGGTGCTTGTCGACCCTGGCGTTGTTCTGAACCGCACAAACACTACAACCGGTTTTGATATCCAGCCCAACGCCCACGGCACCCTGATGGAGGTTGGCTTTACCATCTGAGGCATGGGTCGCACAACGCATCATGGCCATCACCGGAAATCCCCGATACACGATCACCCGGATATCCGGAACGCCCTCGTAGCTGAAATCACTGAGCAGAGGATCAAAGATAATCATATCTTCAATCATTGCCACATCCGTTCGCCCACCAAGACTGTAAAGACCACTGAGAATATTGGAGGTATGGCGCTTCACGTCGCGCAGACTAATCACCGTACCGGATGACTTGACGAACTCCTGAGCTCGGCGTTCACAGACCACCAGTATCCCCTTGCCACCGCTGCCATGAGCAGGTTTGATGACGAAACGCTCCAACCCTTCAAGGGTCTTTTCCAAACTTTGTATTTCGTGTTGAATACTGAGGACCCCGAATAACTTCGGGACACGCATACCATGGTCCTGCGCAAGGCGCTTGGTTTTCAGCTTGTCATCTACCAACGGAAACCGGTGGCGTTCATTGGTTGCACCAATGTAGTTGACGTTGCGGCTGTTCATGCCCAGCACGCCCAACCGACGCAACTCACCCGGAGAAATGAATTTCACTGCCAGTCCTTTCTCAGATAACGGAAACGATACAATTCTGACAACCGGTAGCCCGTATATTTACCGAGCAATAACACCACACCCAGCAGACTGATCATCAACTCGGGGAAATTAAACGTCAGGTGTGCCACCAACTCCATGGTCATCAACAGATAGGCGAGAATCGCCGCCAGCAGACTGCCACCACCCTGAACTAATACTTCGTGTGCGCCCTCCTCTTCCCAGAGAATCGACATCCGCTCAATAGTCCAGGAGAGAATGATCGTCGGCAGGAATGTCACCGTAAGCGCCTGTTCGAAGCCCAGTTTGTAGGTAACGATGCTCAGAGTGGCCATGATCAGGATCACCAGTATGACCACGGCGGTGATCCTCGCCACCAACAAGAGATTGAGATGGGAGAGGTAGGATCGAATCCACAACCCGGCGCTGACAACAGTGAGAAAGATCACCAATCCGGTAATCAGTGAAGTCTGAATAAATGCCAGCGCAATAAGAATCGGCATGAAGGTGCCCGATGTGCGAATTCCCACCATCACCCTGAGCAATACCACCACCAGTGCACCGACGGGCAACAGCAGCAAACCCTTGAACATGCCCTGCTGTTCCACCGGTAGGGCATAAATTGAGAAATCCAGCATCAGCTTGTCCCCTGCCTGCTGCTCCATGGACAACACGGTTTTGACGGGCAGGGTATTTTTAACGATGGCAAATTCCAGCTGCGAGCTGGTGCCACCGATCACGTCGAGCACGAACCGCTCACCCCGCTGCCAGACAAAAAAGTTTTCGGGCAAACCGGGCTTTGCTGTAGTGGGATCGAACAGATACCAACTACCGTTATCAAACACCTCCAACAGCGTCGACATCTGCTGGCGACGGCGGCCGTCTTCCAGATACACTCCTCGCACTCGTTGGGAGGGGATCCCGGCAAAAGAGAGCACATCCATGGCCACGGTCAGATCGGTTGCCTCTCGGGTACCAAACAAAAACGCTGCATCCTGATCCATTCCCCCCTGGGCCAGCTGCTGCAGCAGTAGTGCCGTAAAGCTGACCGGACCGGAGGAGCGTTCCCGCAAACTGGATACCACGCGCTCCATAGCGGTCCGCCGGTCGTCGCTGAGCTCGGGAGATACCACCGAGGGCACCGGGCTGGTCCCCAGCTCTGAGATATCCGCACGATAAACCTGCAACTTGTAATAGAGCGTCGTTGGGTGTTCCTGGGATTGGCGCGTCCACTTTGCCTGCCGCTTTCCCGCATCATCCTCTACCGAGAAACCAAACCCGGAGGAAGCAAAATATTCGTCGAGCATCACCCAGCCCGCCTGGGTTTCCGGCAGTGCCAGTGCAATTTCCACAGGACCATCACCCGGATTGAAGGTGATCTTGGACTCCAGTGTCCAGACATCCTGCTTTTCACCCGGCAACAGTGGGAAGTCCAACTCAATCGTTTTATACAACGTTAATCCCAGACCGACAGCGATCAATAAACCTGCCACCAGTGAAATTTGCAACTTGGAAGACATCATATAATCACTTCCGTGTATGTTTGCGACTGACATCAATGATAGCGGTATCCGTCAACAGGTTACGGCCAACCAGAAAAGAAAACTCAAAGTCTTCACGATCAGAAAGGGTCACTTCAATATTTTCTTTAATTTCTCCCATGGTTATCCAGAGCTTCACCACATAACGACGTTCCGGTTCGCCGACCTTTCGTTTGATCAATACCGTGCGCGCCAGTTTTTGCTCCATATCAATAGGCTCACCTGTTTTAGGATCGGGAATGACAAACCGGACAAATCGAATACCATCCCGCTCTATCATCTGGATATTTTCCGCGTGGATGGAAGAGGTTTCAGCCCCGCTATCAACCCTGGCCTCCATCTTGATGCCGGGGGGGTCAACAAAAACATTTTCGATTTCCCCAATAATGGGCAGGTTCAACTCACCAGCAGTGGCGGGCACCGTCTTAACCACAATTTTTTCAACGACTTTTGGCTCGGGACACATAATCGCCGGCGCTTTGCAAACTGGACAGGGGGGCGGGGTGGGGCACACTGGCTCCGCAAGAGGCGAATCCGTTTTGGGCGGATCTTCGCCCACATTCGTCGTTGACTCAGTCTGTGGTTGCACCTGTGTGCAGCCTGCAAGAACCAGCAATCCAACCACACTGACAAATAACACAACTCTCACGGATACCACACTCCTTGAACAGACAAACCACTAAACGATACCCTGCAGGAATCATTTTTCCAGATATCGTTCATTTTTTCAGATGAGCGATGACCGCCAGAAAAATGGACTAACGGACAGTGACGCTATATCATTGCGCCCGCTCAGGTAACCTTACCCATATCAAAATTGTCGTACAGTATAGCGGTATCGTATCGACTAACCCAGAAGCGTAATGGGTCTACAATTCAGATAGTCAGTAACGCACCCGTAGCTCAGCTGGATAGAGCGCTGCCCTCCGGAGGCAGAGGTCAGAGGTTCGAATCCTCTCGGGTGCGCCATCCATACGAACATCCCGGCCCTGTGCCGGGATTTTTGTTTGGCACACCGGTAAGTGTTCGAACCGATAAGAGGTTCGACAACTTCCGTCAGGAAGTTGGACCAAGCCGCAGTGCGGCGCAGTCCCGCAGGGAGCAAAACGGCCACCAGCCGTTTTGAGTCAACCCTCTCGGGTGCGCCATTTTCTCCAAACCCTACACTTATTTCGGAAGTTTTCAGGTACTCAGACAGTCCCGCAAGATCAGTAATCTTTTTAACCTCTATCTGCTTGCCAGCGAGACACTCTCACCCATCGATTGCCTGTGGCACCTATCACGGTAGCGATAGCCGTTTTCTCTTTCCCTCACCACACACCCCTCTCCATACACTAAAAACCGAATCACCGCTTGCATTTTTCTATAAACCTATAGATTCTATAGGGCTATAGAACTACAGCCGGTTCCCGATGCAGACAACTGACAAACCTACAACCCGCTATACCCACCGACATGAACGGGCCGTGGCCGCCGCGGCAGCGATATTTGCCAACAAGGGTTATCATGGTGCCAGCACCCGGGACATCGCCGAAAAACTCGGTATTCAACAGGGCAGCCTCTACTACTATTTCAAATCGAAGGAAGCGGCGCTGGAAGAAGTCTGCCTGACGGCCCTGAGGGGCTACGTTTCAGATATCGAGTCGATTGCTCATCAACCCGGCGAAGTTGAGAGCAAGTTGAAAACCGCCATCGCCGCTCACCTGGCAACCTACGAACACAATAATGAAGCCATGAAGGTACACAATGAACAGCGTCTGTATCTCCCCAAAGAGCGTCGTAAACAGCTCAATATGCTGGGGTCACGCTATCGCCAACAACTTGAGGGGATTTTCTGTGAAGGGGTCTCAAGTGGTCAGTTGCGCGAGGATATCGACTGCCATTTCACGGCACTGTCACTGATCGGCCTGTGCAATTATTGGGGTGCACAATTACTGCGAAATCCCACCCTGAGGCCTGAGGACGTAACAGAAAATTGTGCCGATATACTATTGCACGGCTGCCTCGCCAGGAAAGCCGCAACCTCTGACATAGAGCCCCAAACTGATACCCAGGTCAATTAGGACACCCACCATGACTCAGCAAAAAGCAACCAATGTGCAATGGCACCATGGCGAAGTAACCCGCGATGATCGTTTTCAACTGATGGGACAGCGCGGCACCACACTCTGGTTTACCGGGCTGTCCGGCAGCGGCAAAAGCACCGTGGCCGTCGCCCTCGAGAGCCGGCTCTACGAGTTCGGCAAACTGGCCTACCGACTGGATGGCGACAATGTCCGACTGGGCATCAACAAGAATCTCGGCTTCAGCGCGGCGGACCGCACCGAAAATATTCGCCGCATCGGTGAAATTGCCAAACTGTTTGCCGATGCCGGTATTATCTCCCTATCCAGTTTTATCAGTCCCTACCGAGCCGATCGGGATGCCGTTCGACAGCTACACAAAGCAGCCGGATTGGACTTTATCGAGGTTTTTGTCGACTGCCCACTGCAGGAAGCGGAAAAACGCGACCCCAAAGGTCTTTACAAAAAGGCTCGCGCCGGTGAGATTAAAAACTTCACGGGTATTGACGACCCCTATGAAGCCCCGGAAAATCCCGAAATCCATTTGCAGACCGACCAGACAACTCTGGAAGAGGAAGTTGATACGATAATCAATTACCTGAAATCACACCAGTTCCTTGCCGGCATCTAGGCCTCGGACGACCCCACAAAAAAGCACTTGCCAAACTCGTTCAGCAATACGACAACAGGAGATAGTATTTTGATCAGGCCCCACGGCTCAGACACCTTGAACCCCCTCTTTGTTTACGATACAGAGCAACACCATCAACTGCTTAAGGAAGCCGAAGAACTGCCTTCACTGCTGTTGAACTCGGCGGCCGCTGCCAACGCCGTCATGCTCGGTGCCGGCTACTTCAATCCGCTGGAGGGTTACATGGGCCTGGCTGACGCCATGAGTGTGGCGGAAAAAATGCAGACTGTTGAGGGTCTGTTCTGGCCGGTACCGGTCATCAATCTGGCAAAAGATGTCAGTGCTATCA
Organism: uncultured Porticoccus sp.; assembly: GCF_963975625.1. Classification (NCBI taxonomy): domain Bacteria; kingdom Pseudomonadati; phylum Pseudomonadota; class Gammaproteobacteria; order Cellvibrionales; family Porticoccaceae; genus Porticoccus; species uncultured Porticoccus sp. The sequence continues at coordinate 76,469 of NZ_CAXBHS010000013.1, read as the reverse complement.
GAGGTGCCAAACGCATCGCCCTGCGCGACCCGAACACTGAAGGCAATCCAGTGATGGCGATCATGGAAGTCGATCAGATTGAAACCGTCTCGGATGAAGACATTGAAATCATGGCCGAACAGATTTTTGGCAATCTTGATCCGGACCACCCTGGCGTATCCACCTTCACCCATCTGGGTAACTATTTGATCTCGGGAAAACTGCAGGTACTGAGCTTCAGTTATTTTCAGAGTGATTTTCCCGACACCTTCCGCACCGCCGTGGAAATACGCAATGAGATCACCGAGCGTGGCTGGGAAAAAGTAATCGCTTTCCAGACCCGCAATCCGATGCACCGCGCTCACGAAGAACTCTGTCGTATGGCGATGGAACGCCTCGATGCCGACGGCGTGGTTATCCATATGCTGTTGGGACGACTGAAAAAAGGCGATATCCCGGCGCCGGTTCGCGATGCCTGTATCCGTACCATGGTAGAGCACTACTTTCCGAAAAATACTGTCATGGTCACTGGCTACGGTTTCGACATGCTCTATGCCGGCCCGCGCGAGGCCGTGCTGCATGCCCTGTTCCGCCAGAACATGGGGGCAACTCACCTGATCGTGGGCCGCGATCACGCGGGCGTCGGCGATTACTACGGGGCCTTCGATGCCCAGACCATCTTCGATGAAAAAGTACCGGACGATGCACTGGAGATCGAGATCTTCCGGGCGGATCACACCGCCTTCTCCTCCAAGCTGGGCCGAGTGGTAATGATGAATGAGGCGGAAGATCACCAGAAAGAGGACTTTATCCTGCTGTCCGGCACCAAAGTACGGCAAATGCTGGGAGACGGCATCGCGCCACCACCCGAGTTTTCCCGCCCTGAAGTCGCCAAAATATTGATGGATTACTACCAGTCCGAGCACCAATAAATAATACCTGTTAGTGAATAGCGGGGCGTGTCTACCCCGCTATATGCCATCCTCCAGACAAGGACTTTTCATGGCCGATTTTGATGTATTCAATGGTGATGCCGACGGTATCTGTGCGCTGACACAACTGCGGTTGGCAGAACCCCGCCAGAGCAACCTGATTACCGGGGTAAAACGCAACATCAGCCTGCTGAAAACTGTCACGGCCCGACCCGATGACCGGATCACCGTACTGGATATCTCAATGGACAAGAACCGTCCCGATCTGGAGCGGTTACTGGCGGTCGGGGCAACGGTATTTTACGTAGATCACCACTTTTCCGGCACTATTCCGGACACAGAAAAACTCACTGCTCTGATCAACGAAGCGCCCGATACCTGTACCAGTCTGCTGGTTAACCGGTATCTTGAGAATGCCTTCGCCGCCTGGGCGGTGGTCGGCGCATTTGGCGACAACCTCAATCAACAGGCACAGACGCTGGCCGACGCGGCATTACAGTACAGTGATACCGACCTCAGACAGCTGCAAAAGCTCGGCATTTATATCAACTATAACGGTTACGGTGCTTCCGTAGATGATTTACACATCCTGCCTGCCGAGCTCTTTCGACAGACCAGTCTTTATACAGACCCTCTGGATTTCGTCCGCCACGACAGTGAACACTTCGATAAACTGGAGAATGGCTACCACAACGATATGGCGGCGGCCGCAGACATTGCCGCCGAGAAAAAGTCAGACACCACCGCGGTATTCATTCTGCCGAACGAAGCCTGGGCCAGACGGGTCAGCGGTGTCTTCAGCAATCAACTGACCAATGATCATCCCGGCCGGGCCCATGCTGTTCTCACGGCAACCTCCCAGGGCGACTATTTGGTGAGCGTGCGGGCGCCACTGAACAACCGCCAGGGTGCTGCGGATTTATGCCGGCGCTTCCCCACCGGCGGCGGCCGTGCAGCTGCGGCAGGGATCAATAACCTGCCCGCCGGGATGCTGGCTGACTTTATCGATGCGTTCGAAGCCAGTTATGCCTGACCTCCACCCCGGCATTCGATTGGACCGGCCCGCTTCTCACTAGCGTCCAATTGCCTTCACCGATTAAACTGTTATTGGTCGTCACGCGACGACCCTGAGAATATCGATTAACCCCCGAGGAAGCACATGCTATCACTCGACTTCCTTGCCCTACCCTTAATGGCCGCAGCAGCACTGATTTTTGTGGCAGTGTTTGCCGGTATCATCTCATCGCGGGTCGGCTTTCCTTTTCTACTGGTTTTTCTCATTGTCGGTATGCTCAGTGGCGAGGACGGTATCGGTGGCATCAGTTTTGACAATTTTGCGCTGAGCTTCTGGGTTGGCAACATCGCCCTTGCCGTCATTCTGGTGGATGGTGGGCTGCGCACCGACTTTGCCACTTTTCGCACCGGACTCAAACCGTCCCTGATACTGGCGACACTGGGTGTATTGCTGTCTGCCGGCCTTACGGGTCTCGCCGCCATGTGGCTGCTGGGGCTCAGCTGGCCAATGGCCATGTTGCTGGGCGCGATCGTCGGCTCCACCGATGCCGCCGCCGTGTTTTCACTGCTCAAATCCTGCGGCGTGCGGCTCAACGAGCGGGTTGCCGCCACGCTGGAAATCGAGTCCGGCATGAATGACCCAATGGCGGTCTACCTAACCCTGACGTTTATCAGTATCGCCCTGATTTATAACGCCGGCGAGGCGCTGGCTTTCGATGGCTGGACCACCCTGCTCAGCCTGACCACGCAGTTTGGTATAGGCGGGTTGATCGGCTACCTGGCCGGCATCGCCATGGCCAGTGCCGTCAACCGCATTCGGGGTATGCTGGACAGTGGCGCCGGCATACTCGCCCTGCTATTAATGTCAGCCGGTATCGGCGTGTTTGCCTTTGCAACCTGGGTGGGTGGTTCGGGATTTCTCGCAATCTATCTGTTCGGCCTGATGGTGGGCAATCGGGCCCGCCGGAGCGTCCGCCAGGCCCTGTCAGCAATGGATGGTTTTGCCTGGCTGTCCCAGGCCCTGATGTTCCTGCTGCTGGGCTTGCTGGTTACTCCCAGCGAAGTGGCAGACGAACTGCTTCCGGCACTGGGTATCGCGCTGTTACTGATCCTGGTTGCGCGTCCGCTGGCCGTGTCGCTGTGCCTGCTGCCATTTCACTTCACACGCCGGGAAACATTTTTTATTGCCTGGGTAGGTCTGCGCGGTGCAGTGCCGGTCGTGTTGGCTATTTTTCCCATGATGGTGGACCTGGAGGGGGCAAAAACCCTTTTCAATGTGGCTTTTGTGGTCGTGGTGACCTCCCTGCTATTGCAGGGTGGCAGCCTCGCCTGGGTGGCGCGACGACTGGGACTGGTTCTACCGGAAAAGGATGACAGAAAAAACTTCCGCAGGGTATTTGGGGATTTTGTGCTGGATGGCAGAATTCCCCTGGGGGAAATCTGTCAGTTCTATGACTTGCCGGAACCATCGGATGCCGACCAGAATCTTGGCAGTTGGATTGCCGGACAATTGCGTCGACCACCCATTATCGGCGACAAGGTGAACATTGGCACGGCTATCTTCGTGGTGCGACAACTCGATAATCGCGAGATCACAGTAGTTGGTATGAAGTTGCCGTCCTAGCTATCCAGCCTGTTGCCGAAATGAAAGGGTTGATGGCGGGGACAACTGTTTTTAACAGGAATACTTTTCCCGCCAACTTCAGACCTGCTCAATTTCCACCAGCGTACCGCAGAAATCCTTGGGATGAAGAAACAGCACCGGCTTGCCATGGGCGCCGATTTTCGGCTCGCCGTTGCCCAGTACCCGGGCACCCGCCGCGACCAGTTTGTCGCGGGCAGTAATAATATCATCCACCTCGTAACACAGGTGGTGCATACCACCATCCACATTGCGCTCAAGGAATTTCGCCACGGGCGAATTTTCCCCGAGGGGTAACAATAATTCGATCTTGGTATTCGGCAATTCCACAAAGGCGACCCGGACACCGTGTTCGGGCAGATCAATGGGTTCGGAGACGGTTGCGCCCAGCGCATCCCGATAGGTGGTCATTGCCCTGTCGAGATCAGGGACCACAATAGCGACATGATTCAGTTTGCCAATCATAGGGTTACCTTTTGCGTCCGGTTACATTCAAAAATAGGTGACGGCACTAGCCAAGAAAGGCTTCCACCAGTTGTTTTGCCGCCACAGTGGCCGGGATTCGGCCGGCCGTCACATCAGCTTCCAGCTGATCCACCAGGGCTTTTACCACCTCATTTTCTTTCAGTTCGCCCAGCAGACTGTCGGCTGTTTCGCTCCACATCCAGGCCCGAGCCTGCGCAGCGCGGCGGGACTCGATTTCGCCCGCATCGCCCAGCACCTGCCGATATTCTTCAACGGTCTGCCATATTTTCTGCACACCTTCTCCCTGCAGCGCCGAAAGCGGTTCAACCTGAACCTGCCAATGTCGACTGCGGGGGTGCAGGAAGTGAACTGCCATGCGATAGTCCGCTACAGTCCGGTTGGCGGCCGCCTGCTGGTCGCCATCCGCCTTGTTCACCAGAATCAAATCCGCCAGCTCCATAATACCGCGCTTGATACCCTGCAGCTCATCACCGCCACCGGGCAGCAGCAGCAGTAAAAACATGTCGGTCATCTGTGCCACGGCGGTTTCCGACTGACCCACACCCACGGTTTCCACAATGATCACATCAAATCCCGCCGCTTCACAGAGCAACAGGGTTTCGCGGGTACGGCGGGTTACTCCGCCCAAAGTTTGTCCAGCTGGGGAGGGCCGAATATAGGCATCGGGGTGGCGGGCGAGGGTTTCCATACGGGTTTTATCCCCCAGAATCGAGCCGCCACTGAGTGCTGAGGTGGGATCTACCGCCAGCACGGCCAACCGATGCCCCTGGCTGATCACATGATTGCCAAAGGACTCAATAAACGTCGATTTGCCCACGCCGGGCACGCCGGAAATACCAAGCCGAATTGAGATGCCCGTGTAGGGCATGATCAGCTCAAGCAAACGGGCAGCCGCCTCCCGGTGATCTGCACGGGTCGATTCGACCAGTGTAATTCCCTTGGCAAGGGCACGGCGATCGCCGCTGCGGATACCCTCGGCAAGCTCCTGTGGATTAATCTGCAATGACCATCTCCAAGCTCGTCAGACCAGCGTCCATTTTACCCGGCCAATACAGGCTGCCAACCCGGTTGCGGGCAGAGAGCGGTGATTACTCAAATTCAATAATCGGTTGGTCTACCTTGAGGCTGTCACCGGCCGCTGCAGAAACAGTTTTCACCACCCCGTCGGATATTGCTCTCAAGCTGTTTTCCATTTTCATGGCCTCAACAACAGCCACTTCCTCACCGGCCTTCACCTGATCACCTTCCTTCACATTCAGTTTCACCAGTAAACCGGGCATGGGGGACAGCAGGAATTTGGACAAGTCAGCGGGTTCTTTGACCAGCATATGCTGACTCAATTCGGCAGTGCGCGGGGTAACCACGTAGGCGTGCTTTTCTGCACCGCGATGAAACATTCTGAACAGCCAACCATCGCGATCCACCTGTATGCACACGGTCTGCCCGTTGATAACTGCCTTGAACAGCGGCTCACCGAGCTTCCAGTCCGTCTCCACCCGATATTCATCGCCATCCATGGTCGCCACGATCGGCTCCACAGAAGTATCCACCGAAATGGGATAGCGAGCATCATCCCCCTCCATCATCACTACCCAATCGTTGGAGGGGCAGTATTCCAGGCTGGGTAACTGGCCGGTAATCAGGGCGCTGCGATCGCGGAATTTCTTATTGATCACGGCGGCGGCCACCACGCAGAGCGCGGGATCCTCCTGGGGTACCAGATCGGGGCTGAAGCCCTCGGGGTATTCCTCGGCAATAAAATTGGTGGTCAATTTACCGGCCACAAAACGCGGGTGAACCATCAGCGCATTGAGGAAGCTGATATTGTGATTAACGCCCCGGATATAATAGGCGTCCAGTGCTTCCACCATCCGTTGAGTGGCCTCCTTGCGGTCTGTACCGTAAGTAATCAGCTTGGCGATCATCGGATCGTAAAACATCGAGACTTCGCCACCCTCGAAAACACCGGTATCCACTCGAACACCCTCGCCCGTTGGTGGGCGGTAGCGAATCAGCCTACCCACAGAGGGCATAAAATTGCGGAACGGATCCTCGGCATACACGCGGGTTTCAATCGCCCAGCCAGTCAGTGTTACATCCTCCTGAGCCAGCGGCAGTTTTTCACCGGCGGCGACGCGAATCATCAGTTCCACCAAATCCTGACCGGTGACCAGCTCTGTCACCGGATGTTCCACCTGCAGGCGGGTATTCATTTCCAGGAAGTAAAAGTTCATCTCGGCATCGGCGATAAACTCCACCGTACCGGCCGACTTGTAGTCCACCGCTTTGGCCAACGCTATGGCCTGTTCACCCATTTTGCGCCGCACTTCCGGGGTCAGGAAGGGCGACGGGGCCTCTTCAATGACTTTCTGGTGGCGGCGCTGGATGGAGCATTCACGCTCGCCCAGGTAGATGGTGTTGCCGTAGCTGTCGGCCATCACCTGGATTTCGATGTGCCGTGGCTCCTGAATAAACTTTTCAATAAAAACACGGTCGTCGCCAAAGCTGGATCGGGCTTCGTTGGTGGCGCGCTCAAAACCGTCGCGACATTCTTCATCGTTCCAGGCCACACGCATGCCTTTGCCGCCACCACCGGCAGAGGCCTTGAGCATCACCGGATAGCCGATGTCATTGGAAATCTCCACTGCCTGCTCGGCATCCTTCACCACATCGGTATAACCGGGAATCGTACTGACGCCTGCTTCGGCGGCAATCCGCTTGGAGGTGATCTTGTCACCCATGGATTCAATCGCCCTCACCCCGGGCCCGATGAAGGCAATACCCGCAGCATCTAGCGCCTGACAAAACAGTTTGTTTTCCGAGAGAAAACCGTAACCGGGGTGCACGGCATCAGCACCGGTCTGCTGACAGGCAGCAATAATTTTATCAATCACCAGATAGCTTTCAGCGGAAGCTGAGGGACCGATGTGAACGGCTTCATCTGCCAGAGCCACATGCAGGGCATCCCGGTCTGCATCGGAGTAAACGGCAACTGTTCCGATACCCATTGCCTTGGCCGTACGGAACACTCGACAGGCGATTTCACCTCTATTAGCAACAAGAATTTTTTTAAACATTACTGTCTCTTCTTTATTGTCTGCCTACAGATTGCAGGCGTTTTCCTGATTTTGTAACTACAGGCCCTGGCACAATCCCCACTTACAACGGAATATTGCCGTGCTTCCGCCAGGGATTCTCCAGTTGCTTGTCGCGCAACATGGAAAGCGATCTAGCCACCCGCTTGCGAGTCAGACTGGGCAAGATCACATCATCGATAAACCCGCGTTTACCAGCGATGAAAGGATTGGCAAATTTCTCCCGGTATTCCTGCTCACGGGCAGCAATTTTTTCCTGGTTGCCGATATCCTTGCGGAAAATAATCTCCACGGCGCCTTTTGGCCCCATCACTGCGATTTCCGCCGTTGGCCAGGCGAGATTGACATCACCGCGCAGATGTTTCGACGACATCACATCGTAGGCACCACCATAGGCCTTGCGAGTGATCACGGTCACTTTGGGGACGGTACATTCCGCATAGGCGTATAACAACTTGGCACCGTGCTTGATGATGCCGCCGTATTCCTGTGTCGTACCGGGCATAAAGCCGGGCACATCGACGAACGTCAGCACCGGGATATTGAAGGCATCACAGAAACGGATAAAGCGGGCACCCTTTTTCGATGCATCAATATCCAGACAACCGGCCAGCACCATCGGCTGGTTGGCAACCACACCCACGGTAGACCCTTCGATGCGGATAAAACCAATCACCAGGTTGGCTGCATAGTCGGGCTGCAACTCAAAAAAGTCACCCTCGTCCGCCACTTTTACAATCAACTCTTTCATGTCGTAGGGCTGATTCGGATCATCGGGAATCAGCGTATCCAGCGATGCTTCGGCTCGATCTGCCGGGTCTTCCGTTGGCCAGACAGGTGGTTTCTCCTGATTGTTGGCTGGCAGGAATGTGATGAAACGGCGCAACTTGACCAGGGCCTCGACATCATTTTCAAATGCCAGGTCCGCCACACCGGATTTGGACGAATGGGTGACTGCCCCTCCGAGCTGCTCCGCGGTGACCGTCTCATGGGTCACGGTTTTCACCACCTCGGGACCGGTCACAAACATATAGGAACTGTCTTTCACCATGAAAATAAAGTCTGTGATGGCGGGGGAATACACCGCCCCACCCGCACAAGGGCCCATGATCATGGAAATTTGTGGAATGACACCGGACGCCATAACATTGCGTTGAAACACGTCGGCATAGCCACCCAGGGAGGCCACACCCTCCTGAATACGTGCACCACCGGAATCATTCAGCCCTATAACCGGCGCACCCACTTTCATGGCGTGGTCCATCAGCTTACAGATTTTTTCTGCATGGGTTTCCGACAGGGAACCACCAAACACCGTGAAGTCCTGGCTAAAGACAAACACCAGCCGACCATTGACGGTACCGTAGCCAATGACCACGCCGTCGCCGGGAATATGCTCCTGCTCCATGCCAAAATCGGTACAGCGGTGCTCGACAAACATGTCCCACTCCTCAAATGAGCCGGGATCCAGTAGCAAGTCAATACGCTCACGAGCGGTCAGTTTACCTTTGCTATGCTGAGCATCGATACGCTTCTGCCCACCGCCCATGCGGGCTTTTTCACGCATGGTTTCCAACTGTTCCATAATTTCGTACATAGGGTTCTCCCAATCCTGGCTACCGAACCACAAGCCGGCAACACGTCATTCTGTTGTTCTAATAATGTACACACGCCTGCCAGATGTCTGGCCTGGCGATGGTCCTTTCAAAAAAGGACCTTATTGTTCACTCAGCAGCGCAATCACCTCGGCAGCCGCTTGGGGAATATTGGTACCCGGCCCATAAATAGCGGCCACTCCCGCATCAAAAAGCTCCTGGTAATCCTGGGTCGGGATAACACCGCCACAAACCACCTTGATATCGCTGCCACCCTCGGCGCGCAGTGCAGCAATCAACTGGGGCACCAGGGTTTTATGGCCAGCGGCCTGGGAAGACACCCCCACCACATGGACGTCATTTTCGATCGCCATGCGGGCCGCCTCTTCCGGGGTTTGAAACATCGGGCTGATATCCACATCAAAACCGATGTCGGCAAAAGCCGTGGCAATGACCTTGGCACCACGATCGTGACCATCCTGCCCCATTTTTGCCACCAACATCCTGGGACGGCGACCAGCCCGTTCGGCAAAGGCCGAGACGCTCGCCTGAATGGCAGCAAAGGCCTCATCACCTTCATAGGCTGAACCGTAAACGCCGCTGATGGTACGGGTTATCGCCTTGTGGCGACCCCAGATTTTTTCCAGTGCAAATGAGATTTCTCCCACAGTGGCCCTGGCCCTGGCGGCATCTACTGCCAGTTCCAGCAGGTTGCCCTCCCCCGACTCCGCCGCTGCGGTGAGAGCATCCAGCGCCTGCTGGCAGGCATTGTTGTCGCGATTGTCACGCAGAGCCTGCAATCTCTCTACCTGTGATTCGCGTACAGCACTGTTATCAATATTGAGGATATCCACCGGGGATTCCTCGGCCTGCTGGTACTTATTGACACCGACAATGACCTCTTCCCCGCGGTCAATTCTGGCCTGCCGCTCTGCCGCCGCCTGCTCAATGCGGAGTTTCGGCATACCGGACTCCACCGCCTTGGTCATACCACCCATTTCCTCCACTTCCTCAATCAGGATGCGGGCTTCCTTGACGAGCTGGTCAGTGAGGCTCTCCACGTAGTAGGAACCGGCCAGCGGGTCCACCACGTTAGTGATGCCGGTTTCCTCCTGAATCACCAATTGCGTATTGCGGGCAATTCGAGCTGAGAACTCGGTTGGCAATGCCAAAGCCTCGTCCAGTGCGTTGGTGTGCAGGGATTGGGTACCGCCCAGTACGGCGGACATGGCTTCGATCGTGGTTCGAATAACGTTGTTATATGGGTCCTTGCTGGTCAGGCTGACACCGGATGTCTGGCAGTGGGTGCGCAGCATCAGCGATTTGTTGTCCCGGGGGTCGAATTTCTCCTTCATCAGCGTCGCCCAGAGAATCCGCGCAGCCCGCAGCTTGGCAATTTCCATAAAGAAATTCATACCGATGGCAAAGAAGAACGACAGGCGTGGTGCAAATTTATCAACGTCCAGACCGCTGGCAATTGCAGTGCGCACGTACTCGATACCATCGGCGATGGTATAGGCCAGCTCCTGCACATTGGTGGCTCCGGCTTCCTGCATGTGATAACCGGAAATGGAAATGGAGTTGAATCTGGGCATGTGCTGGGCGGTATAGCCAATAATATCGGAGACAATCCGCATTGAGGGCGCCGGTGGATAGATATAGGTATTGCGCACCATGAATTCCTTGAGAATGTCATTCTGCAGGGTTCCCGCCAGCTTGTCCGGGGTCACACCCTGCTCTTCGGCTGCGACAATGTAATTGGCCATGACCGGCAGTACGGCACCATTCATGGTCATGGATACCGAAACCTGATCGAGCGGAATGCTGTCAAACAGCACCTTCATATCCTCAACCGAATCGATGGCGACTCCGGCCTTGCCCACATCCCCCACGACCCGTTCATGATCCGAGTCGTAACCGCGGTGAGTGGGCAGATCGAACGCCACTGACAGACCCTGTTGTCCGGCCGCCAGATTTCGACGATAAAAGGCATTGGACGCCTCAGCGGTGGAGAACCCGGCGTACTGCCGTACGGTCCATGGACGCCCTGCATACATGGTGGCCTTGGGACCCCGTTTGAACGGTGAGAACCCGGGCAAGTTGTCCAAATGCGCCAAGTCCGCCAGGTCCTCGGCAGTGTAGAGCGGTTTTACCGCAATACCTTCTGGGGTATTCCAGACAAGATCCTCGGGTGTTTTACCCTTGGTCTCCTTGGCCGCAAGGGCAGCCCATTCACGGTATGAAGGTTTGGCGCTATCGGTCATCGAACACTACCTCTAATCAACTCAATCCCGCGCAAATTGCGCTCTGCTGTTATCTGTACTTTCAATATAGCGGGTATATAGCGTTGGCGTTACCCTTGTGGTCACCATCAGCTGCAGGCAATAACAGGATTTCCAATGTGGGCGCACTATGGCGGAGCAGCCCAGTTGAAACAAGGGCAAATTTATTCGCCAAAACTCACCGATTATTTCAGATAATTGTGCTTTGAAACCATTTCATAGCTACAATAGTACATAAACTCACATTTCATAGCAGGCCGCCCTTATCGCCACCATCTCGCACCACCATGTTGTGACCTGCCTGCACGGCATTCTTGAACGCCAGCAAAATGAGCAGGTATTGCTGGCAAGGGCCGGGATTAACCCTGCCAGTGTGCAAAATTCAAAAGACCGGGTACACACCGACCAGGTGGCCCGCCTGTTTCGACTGGTACAGCAAGCACTGGACGACGAGTTCATGGGTTTCACTTCTCAGGCCTGCAAATACGGCATCTTTGCCACCGCCTGCGATTTGGTCAGGTACTGCCGCACCCTGGGGGAACTGCTGGAAAAAGTGGTCGAATTCTATAACCTGATCACCGACGCGATGGTCATGACATTGGACATTCAGGACAGCTCAGCGCGTTTCAGTGTCGCCCTGCAACAGCCCGAGTTGGATGTCGGGCATTTCATCACCGAGTTCCAGATGGTGATCTGGCACCGTTTTCCGAGCTGGTTTATCGGCGAGGCCATCCGTCTCAGGGCAACGCATTTCATTCACCCCGCACCTGATCACAAAAACGAGCTGCGTGTGATGTTTCCGGGTCAGCTATTGTTTGAGCAGTCCAGCAACAGCCTTTATTTCGATGCACAATATCTGGACAAGCCCCTGGTTCGAACCAGCCGCGAACTGGATGCGTTTCTTGCCGTTCACCCCGCCGACATCATGACGATCCCGGGCGAAGACAACAGCCTCGAGGCACAGATAGAACGGGTCTTTCTGAAAAACAGTCACGGGCGCCCCACTTTTCCAAAAGCGGAAGCCCTGGCCGAACAGCTGCGTATAAGTCCACTCACCCTCTACCGAAGGCTGCTGCAGGAAGGCACCAGTTATCAGAAAATCAAGGACAATATTCGCCGGGAGATAGCGATCGACAAGCTGGTGAATAAGCAACTGTCTGTGGACGAGGTGTCGGAACTGGTCGGTTTTGAGGAACCGCGCTCTTTCACGCGCGCCTTCAAGCAGTGGACCGGCCTGAGCCCGAGAAATTACTGTAAATACCACCGGGGTGGCCTGCCGAGTTAGATTTCCAAGCCGCCACCCACCACCAGTGTTTGACCACTGATGTAATTGGATTCCGGTATGCAGAGCAGGTATACCGCATCGGCGGCCTCTTTTGCAGTACCGGTGCGACCCAATGGAACCAGCGTCTTGAGCAGCGAAGTCATCTGTTCACTGACACCGACCCGAATGTCTTTACCCGCTATGTTAATGGTCGGATTCTCGCTGGCGGGACTGGTGAGCCGGGTCTCGATAAATCCGAAAGCCACCGCATTGACATTCACATTGTAGCGCCCCCACTCCTTGCACAGGGTTTTGGTCATACCGACCACGCCCGCCTTGGCCGCCGAGTAGGCCAGCTGCCCAGCATTGCCGCCCAGCCCGGAGATCGAAGACACATTGACAATCTTGCGATGAACATGCTCGCCCCCCTCCACCTCCAGCGTATGGAAGGCTTTGATGAAGGGCTGGGCTGCCTTGAGGATACGGTAGGGGGCCGTCATATGCACATCCAGCATGGCATACCACTGCTCGTCATCAATTTTCTGAATCACATTGTCCCAAGTGTACCCGGCATTGTTGATGATGATGTCCAGGTCATCAAACGCATCCACCGCTGCTTTCACAAACCGCACACCAAAGTCTTCGGCGGTAACACTGCCGGGACAGACTACCGCTTCGGAGCCCAACCCCTGAATGTCACTGACCAACTTTTCAAGCGGTTCAGCATCCAGATCATTGATCACCAGCCGGGCACCTTCACTGGCCAGCTTCAATGCTATTTCACGACCTATGCCGCGACCGGCACCGGTTACCAGCGCCACTTTTCCCGCCAACTTTTTCATCGCCGTACTTCCACTTCAACGCTGATCAAATAAACCAGCTGACCCGTGACAGTGTACCGCCCCCTCTCTTTACGAGCATTGGCGTTACACAGTACTCTGAATAGACGTCTACACTGTCCAATGATTTGCCGGAAAAAGCATAGCGATTCACCCTGAGCACTACAACTCAGATCGCACCGGCACCGCTGATCCAAACAGGTTTCGTCTATGACACTACAACTCAATGATGCTTCTTTGCTGAAATACCAGGCCTATATCGACGGGCACTGGGTGTCCGCCGACAACGGCAAGACCCTGACGGTGACCAACCCCGTCGACGATTCCCCACTGGCCGAGGTGGCCAGCTGTGGCACCGAGGAAACCCGCCGGATGATCGAGGCCGCCAACCGCGCCCAGCCAGGTTGGGCGGCGGCGACAGCCAAACAGCGTGCGACCCTGTTGCGCGACTGGTATAACCTGATCATTGACCACCAGGAAGACCTGGCCAGAATTCTCACCGCCGAGCAGGGCAAACCCCTCGCCGAGGCCCGCGGCGAAATCCTCTATGGCGCCAGCTATCTCGAGTGGTTTGCTGAAGAGGCGAAACGCCTCTACGGCGATCTGATTCCGGCACCCGCCAGCGACAAGCGGCTAATGGTATTAAAGCAGCCGGTCGGCGTGGTGGCCTGTATTACTCCGTGGAATTTCCCCTGTGCCATGCTGGCCCGCAAAATTGCACCGGCCATAGCGGCTGGCTGCGCCGTGGTATGCAAGCCCGCCAGTGCCACCCCGCTGTCGGCACTGGCACTGGTGGCACTGGCCGAACGGGCCGGGGCTCCGGCAGGATTGATCAATATCGCTGCAGGCGATAGCAAAACCATCGGTGCAGAGCTCACCCGCAACCCGCTGGTTCGAAAACTTACCTTCACCGGGTCTACGGCGGTGGGCAAACAGTTAATGGCCGACTGTACCGATACCGTCAAACGCACCTCCATGGAATTGGGTGGCAACGCCCCGTTCATTGTGTTTGACGATGCTGATCTGGACGCGGCCGTGGCCGGTGCGCTAGCCGCCAAGTATCGCAATGCCGGACAAACCTGTATCTGTGCCAACCGATTGCTGGTTCAGGCGGGCATTTACGATCGTTTTGCAGAAAAGTTTACCCATGCGGTGACCGAACTGAATATGGGCTGCGGCACAGCAGACGATGTCGACCTCGGCCCGCTGATCAGCAGCCAGGCCGCTGATGACGTATATGATCTGATCGAGGATGCCACGCATAAAGGAGCCAATGTACTGACCGGCGGTAACCGGGGAACCGGGAGCTTCATTCAACCCACGGTATTGAGCAATGCCACAACTGATATGCGAGTGTTCACGGAAGAAATTTTCGGACCGGTCGCACCACTGTTCAGGTTCGAGACCGAAGCCGAGGCGATTCAGTTGGCCAATGATACAGAATTTGGTCTCGCTGCCTATTTCTACTCCCGGGACCTTAGCCGGATCTGGCGAGTGGCAGAACAGCTGGAATATGGCATTGTAGGGATTAATGAAGGTCTTGTTTCAAACGAAATGGCACCTTTTGGCGGTATCAAATACTCCGGTCAGGGTCGGGAGGGATCCCGCTACGGCCTCGATGATTACCTTGAACTGAAGTACCTCTGTCTGGGTGGTATCGATGCTTAATTCGGGCTCGCCATATGGGTCAGCAGTCACCTGCAGACCAATGCCCATGACCGGGAGCCCCGGCTCATGAAACTGAACTATGACAATCAGGGCAGCGGGCAACCGGTAGTGCTGATGCACGGGATGTTCGGTTCGCTGAGCAACCTCGGTGGGGTGGGCAGGGCTTTGGCCGATCGGTATCAGGTGATAGCCGTCGATATGCGCAACCACGGCGAGTCACCCCACAGTATGACCATGGATTATCCCGCCATGGCAGCAGATATTGTGGAACTGCTGGACGATTTGGCGTTCCCCCAAGCGCATTTGCTGGGTCACTCAATGGGCGGCAAAGTGGCCATGCAAGTGGCACTGAACCAGCCGGACCGCGTTGCCAGCCTGATCGCCGCGGACATTGCCCCTGTCACTTACGAGCCGGACCGACATGGAGGAGTACTGGCTGGACTCACCGCACTGGCCGAAGCCAGACCAGTCAGCCGTCAGCAGGCCGATCAGCTATTGGCCCGGCACGTCAGTGAACCGGGTGTTCGCGCATTCCTGCTGAAAAATCTGCGTCGGGCTGAGGATGGACGTTTTGATCTGCTACTGTACCTGGATGGTATTCTCACCAACTATCACGAAACCCTGACCCTGGCTCCCACCGGGACACCCTTCAAGGGACCGACCCTGTTCATCAAGGGCGCCGATTCCGCTTACATCCAAGAAAAACACAGGGCTGAAATACTGCGATTATTTCCCCACGCCCAGCTCAAGGTGGTGGATAATAGTGGTCACTGGTTGCATGCTGAGAAACCCGCCACTTTTAATAAAATCGTGATGGATTTTCTGGCGGAAGAAACCGGGAACTGACCCAACAGGCCAGCTGGACTGCCAGCCAGTGGCATATTGGCCGACCAACACTTGTAATTCGCTCCCGGAAAAATCATGTTGAGCTACCGACACGGCTATCATGCCGGCAATTTTGCCGATGTACTGAAACACATCATCCTGGTTGAGCTGCTCGACTATCTGACCCTCAAGGAAAAACCCTTTGACTATGTCGACAGTCACGCCGGGGCTGGCTGGCATAAACTCAACTCCGAGCAGGCCAATAAAACATTGGAATATACCGCCGGCATAGGCCGCCTGAACGCTGATGATTTTCCTGAGCTACAACAATATTTCTCTCTGCTCTACCCGGACGGAAAGGCTACCGGCAAGCCACAGAGGCTGTCCCGCTACCCGGGTTCTCCCGCCATTGCAAAACATTATCTGCGCCATAGAGATCGAGGCTGGTTATTCGAAATTCATCCGACAGATTATGCGGCACTGCATAAACTGATGGCTGGGGACACGCAAATGCGGACCTTTGGAGAGGATGGGCTACAGGGCATGATGGGCCGGCTGCCGCCCCCCTCGAAACGCGGACTGGTGCTGATTGATCCCTCCTACGAAATCAAATCGGATTATCAACGGGTTACGGAACAGCTGATCAAGGCCTACCATAAATTCGCCACTGGCATTTATGCGCTCTGGTACCCGGTGGTAGACCGGGATCGTATCAACCGCCTGGAGCGCCAGCTGATCGGCGCAGGAATCAAGCGAATGCAACTTTTTGAGCTTGGCCTGCAATCCGATACCACAGAGCGGGGCATGACATCGGCGGGCATGATCGTTATCAACCCCCCCTGGACACTGTTCGACAAGATGCAACCGTTGCTGCCAAAACTGGCGGAAAAACTGGCACCAGAAACCGGCGTTTATCGACTTGAAGTATTGGCTGGGGAGGACACTGCGTCGCCTCGCCCGAGACAGCGTCGCAACACCAGGTAGCCAATGACACCGGACATGATCGACCCGGCAAGGATGCCCAGACGCTCATCAAAAATCAGTTTGATATCGGTGCCCTCGAAAGCCAGAGAACTGATAAACAGACTCATGGTAAAACCAATGCCACAGAGTGCCGCAACACCGTAAAGACCGCCCCAGGACATGTCTTGAGGCAGCTTGGCCGCACCCAGCTTGACGGCAATCCAGCAACTGCCGAACACACCGACTTGTTTGCCGATGAATAGTCCCAGCGCAATGCCCATCGGAACCGGGTGGAAAACCTGCGTCGCACCGAGACCGGAAAAACTGATACCGGCATTGGCAAACGCAAATACCGGCAATACAAAGAAAGCTACCAGCGCCTGCAGGTCATGCTCCATGATTTTAAGCGGAGAAACACCCGGATTGTCGGTTCGGAGGGGAATGAACATGGCCATGATCACCCCCGCCAGGGTGGCGTGGACACCGGACTTCAGCATGGCAAGCCACATAATCGTACCCACTGCGATATAGAGGCTTTTGGACTCGACGTTGTAGCGATTCAATAGCGCCAGTACCGGCAAACAGCTGCAGACCAGCAACAAAGCCGCAGGGGAAATATTCGATGTGTAAAAGATGGCGATAATGATAATTGCCCCGATATCATCAAAAACCGCCAGGGAAGTAAGGAAAACTTTCAGAGAGACCGGGACCCTGGAACCCAACAACGACAGAACCCCCAGCGCAAAGGCAATATCGGTGGCAGCCGGAATGGCCCAACCCTGACGGGCAAGACCGTCGCCACTATTGAAGCTCAGATAAATCATCGCCGGAACCAGCATACCGCCCAGTGCCCCCACCCCTGGCAGAATGATTTTTCGCTTCTCGGACAACTCCCCCTCAATCAGCTCGCGTTTTAGTTCGAGCCCCACAAGGAAAAAGAACACAGCCATTAACCCGTCGTTGATCCACATCAGCAGTGGCTTGGCCACCACAAATTCGCCGATCATCACCGCTACCGGGGTATCCAGCAGCAGTCCATAGTAGGCCCGCAGGGGCGAGTTGGCACAGATCAACGCAGCGATGGCAGCCAGCATCATCACAATGCCGCCCGCCGACTCGAGCCTGAAAAACCGGCTGATATAGGATTCGAGTTGGTTCTTCATAACAGTCTTTTTTGGCCTGCTCTTTTGGCCTGCAACCCCATCAATCCGGACGGAGAAACAGCCTCTGCAAATTTAGAAACCGTGTCGCTTTTGACCCATCCTGGCAGACAATCCGCCTTATACAATCAACCGCCTATTCACCGCGATGTCGGCATGGGTTGCTGGGATACATATATCAACTGGTCAGTATCAAAACCCAGTTCTCCAGCTCGTTCTTCAAACCGCTGAATCAACTTCTCATCCACCGTAGGGGTGCGGGCCAGCAACCATAAATAGGAATGGTTGAAACCCGACACAAACGCGTACTGATACTGTTCGTGATCGAGACCAAATACTGCGTAGGTGCTGAAAAATGGGCCAAAAAAGGAGACTTTCAGGTGGCCAGTATGGTCATCCCCGACAAAATAGGCACGGCCTTCGGCAGATTTCCACTCCGCCTTCTCTTCGGAAAAACCCTGATTGATGACGCGTATACCACCATCCTCACGCCGGCTGTATTCTGCGGTTACCCGGCTTAAGCCTCGCTCAAACGAATGATCCAATCGTGCAATTTCGTACCAGGTGCCGAGATACGCATCGGCGTCAAAATTGCTGACCGACTCCACGCCGTCGGGCGTGCCGAGGCACCCCGCCAGCATAAAGGGAAAAAACAGAAAACAAGTGAATCTGCGGAGTATTTTCATCACCTCCTAACCACCTGATATATAGCCGCCGACTCAGTCATGGCACTCGTTGATCCAGACACCCACGTCCAGCACTGAAGACGCCGCCCCGGAGAATGTACCGGAAACAGGTGGTACAGATTCAGGCAACCGTGCCACAGCAACTGCGATATGGTCAGCGCCGACCAGTTGACCAATGGTCGGATCAAAACCTACCCAACCAGCACCTGGTACGTAAATTTCCGCCCAGGCGTGAGTGGCGCCGAAATTATCGATGGTCGGCGGGGCATGCAGGTAACCACTGACAAAACGGGCTGCGAGTCCAAGATGACGGGCCGCTGACATGAACAGTTGCGCAAAATCACGGCAGGAACCGGCCTTTAGAGCGATGGTTTGCTCGGCGGATTGCACCCCCGGCTCCTCCCGTATCCGATATGTGAAGGTCTCATAAATATGAGAGCAAATTTGCTGCATCAGGGTATAGGTTTGAATAGCGGCTCCCGGTTGCCAGATGGCGCTAATCCAGTCAGTCAGCCACTTGTCTGACTCGATGGGCGGGTCAGACATATACGGCTGCAATAATATCTGGTCATCCTCTTCGTACACAAACGGGTAATCCACCGCCTGTTGCTCCACCACAAAATCCAGAGGATCCTCATTGTATTGTTGAATAATGATATCACTGAGGATCGATAGTTGACTGGCCGGGTGACTGAAACTGGCTATCGCTACCGAATTTCCCTCAACATCGTGCCGCCAGCGCAGGGTAGGCTTAGGGGTAATCGTCAGTGTGGAGGACTCGATGTGTAGCGTGTGCCCTTCTCTCGGCCGCAATCGCAAGTAGTGTGTACCAAGGATCACTGATCCGGAAAAGTTATAGTAGGTGTTGTGGGTAATTCTGAATCGACGCATGGGTCGTTATTTCCTAGAGTAAACCTGTTGCATAGACACAGCTGTCCTCCTGGGCAACCTGTTTGTTTAATTTGGGCCACCCTCACCAGCCTTCGCAATCTGTCTAACAAACCTGCAGTACGACTTTAGATCCTACCTAGGACTCCTCTTCACAGCATGTGCCATCTGATTGACGAGAGCAACCTCCTTTTGATGCCCGGAAAATACGGCAGAGGTCAAAAAAACCCCGGTATAGCCCGGGATTTCAGGCGTCACTGGTAAACTACATCCCCGTACATCGGCGCCAACCGCTTGAGCAAATCATTGCGGACCCCAATAGGTATATCCTCCTCCTGCATTGCGTAGATCAACAATTGCACCAAACGATCAAAATCAGCCTGCGTGATATTCAATCCTCTGTGGGTAGCCTTCATGCCCTCGCCACCATACTCGCAGGGGCCATCAGCCACATCACAGAGATGCTCGGTCAATCCCACACGGAACAATGCGATATCGGCATCCTGGAAATGCCTGACAATTTGTTCATCCTTTGCCATCCGCTCCAGCAGATTATCCACGACGGCTTCCAGGCCAGGTTCACCACCCAGACCCTCATATACAGTAGCGGGCTGACTGGCACAGGCACTGAGCAGCAATATTAAAAGGATGGCTGAAACAAGCGACCACACCCGTCTCCTTAAAGCGCAGATCATAGGGCTCCCTCAACGGACAGATACCAGCCCTTCTGATTATCAAAACCCGCAATGCTGTCAAGATCGGCATAGGCCAATACCACAGAGAGGTTTTTATTAACAAACCAGCCGATAAAAAAATCCTGCCAATCGTCTTCACCGGCAAAATCGAGCTCATCGGGTTTTTCTCTATAATCCATGCCGACGGCCAGATTATCGGTTAACAGCACCGCGACGGAGGCTTCCTTCATATAGCGGTATCGATTGTTGCGCTCGCTACCGAACCCCAGCAACCCACCCTGATTGGCCTTGGTGGCACGCACTGTGCCGTTGACCAGCACATTTCGCCCCCAGAGCGCATCAAAAAAGACCTTGGTAGCGGCGATATAGTAATCAACACCACTGTCGTCTCTGGCACCTACCGCGGAGGGCAGTGAGAAGTCATCGACATCCTTGTACTGAACTCCGACGCTGATCTGAGGCATGGTGGTGTAGAGCAACTCTCCGGCAACCTTGTATTTAAGGCCGATAATATCCTGTTGAAGATCTCCGCCGAGGCTGTCCAGCTTGAGGCGCTGGCGGGCAAAAGACAGCTCCACCCGATTGTCATAACTCACGGATGCGCCGATCACCTTGAGCGTAAAATCATCCACAAATACACCGGTAGCCATCCCGGTAACCGCCCATTCGTCACTACTGCCATAGCCATTGATAACCGCCCATGGCACGACGCCACCGCCGGCACTGCCCTCAATGTTGGATGCGCCTCCGGTTGCCACTATGCGGCTATCTGCATGAGCAAAACCACAGACCATGGCCAGGAATAAGGGAAGGAAAACGATTCGAATGAAGGGGTCAACGCTGTTTTTTATCATTATTTCAAGTTTGCGGCGACACGCCACCCTGTTGATTGAATTCCACATACCAGTGGTAAAAATCTCTGGCTGCCAAGGGCCTAGAGTACACATAACCCTGCACCAAATCACACCCCTGCTGCCGAAGAACATCAATCGTCTGCCGCTCCTCAACACCTTCCGCTGTCACGCTGAAGCCCAGACTGTGGGTCAGGGCGATACTGGTTTCAACAATCATCGCATCATGGGTGTTGGTCAGCATGTCCTTGATAAAACTGCGGTCTATTTTGACTTCATTCACCGGCAACATTTTCAGATAGGCCAGAGAGGAATGCCCGGTACCAAAGTCATCGATGGCAATGGATAAACCGAGATCCCGGAATTTCTGCAGTACACTCACCGCGGTCATCGGATCTCTCATCACAGCACCCTCGGTGACCTCAATAGCCAGCAGATCGGGGGCCAACCCTCTCGTCTCAAGCATCTCAGCAATCTGGCCCGGCAAGGACTCATTGACCAGATCATGAGCAGACAGGTTCACCGCCAGCTTTAATCCTACCAATCCTTCGTCCTGCCAGAGCACCAGTTGGTCCATAGCCTGGCGCAGAACCCATTGGCTGATCAGATCAATATTGCCCGTATGTTCTGCCAGCAGAATAAACTCATCGGGGCGAATCGGGCCAAGCTCGGGGTGATCCCAGCGAATGAGTGCTTCCGCGCCGCTACAGCGGTTGTTCTGAATGTCGACTTTCGGCTGGAAAACCAGATGAAACTGCCCCTGCTCCAGCCCGCGCTCCAGTTGATTGATAATAGTCAGTTCACGCTGGTATTTTTCATCCTCTCCGGAGCGATAGGCGACAATTCGGGTATCGCTCAAACAGGCCTGCATCAGGGCAATTTCAATGCGCCGCAACAGAACACCAACCTTACCTCCATGCTCCGTCAGGGATAACATACCGGCACGGATTTTTATCGAAATATTGGAATCCTGAATACTGAAGGGTGCCTCCAGTTGATCAATGGCGTCGGAGAGTACCGTTTCAGTTATGCCATTGTTATACAGTAGCAGGAAGGCGTCGCCATCCAGTCTCGCCAGGAAATCCGGGGCCGGTGTTATTGTCTCCAGTCGCCGCGCAAACATCACCAGCAGGGAGTCTGCATTGGCAAAACCGATCATGTCATTGATATGTCGGAAGTGTTTGAGATCCAACAGCACCAACGTGCCCGACAGACTGTCACCGGCATCCTGGAGTGTGCGCTTGGCGGCAAAGCGGTTGGCAAGCCCGGTCAGGCTGTCATGGGTGGATTGATAGATCAGGTCCCTCTCACGAGCCTCGATGTTATCGCGCATCACTGTCAGGGTATCTGCCAATACGGCGAGCTCCGCAGGAGCACCTTTAATTGGTGGGGGATTTTGACCCTGGCCAATCAAGCGGGCAAATTCCACCAGGGTATGGACCGGGCGGGTGAGACTGCCGGACAACCAGGCCGCCACCAGCAACGACAACGCCAGTGTGCCGGCGAAAATCGACAGCATGCTGTTGCGCAAGTGTTCGTAATTTTGCTCCCACTTCAGGTTTGAAAGATGCAATACCACCCACTGGTCGGCAGACTTGTCATCCAGTTCCAGCGCATAAGACAGATAATGGGCCGGAAAACCTTCAGCCGCTTCCCGCGATAGCTCAGGTAGTCTGTTTAACTGCGAGAGAAGAGCGGATTGAGAGGTTGAATCGAAGGTGGACTGGATCGCAAACTGGCCATTACTGTCCTTGTTAATAAAGCTGACTTCGACACCGGTAATGGCCTTGGCCTGCTGCGCCACCTGTCTATCCATCACAAAGCCCATACCGACCCAGGCGATGAGAGTTGGCGCTTTAACAGGCTGCATCACAAACTGATAACTGGCGTTGTCAAAGCTGAGAATTCTAGCCGCACCGCCATCATTCATGCTGTCAGTCAATTCCGATAGGGCGTCGATATCGGCTTTATCCAAATCGGCAATACTGGAACTGATCAGCTTGCCGTCGGGAGACAGCAGTATCGCCGCATCTGCACCGATACGACTGCCATGATTCTCCAGTACGGACAAAATGGTGTCGCTCTCACCCGTGGCAATCGCACGCTTGAAACCAAAATCGGCGCTGAGCACTGACAGGGAGTTGTTCAGTTGCAGAGAACGATTGGCGAGCACCTCGCGAAAGACATTGATACCGACATCCAGCGTTCGCTGCTGCTGCAACATTTGCTGCCGGTGAGCGGCATCCAATACAAACACTGCGGTGGCCAGCTGTACCAGCATCAGCACCAGTACAAATGCTACGACCAGCCGGATTCGGTAACTGTTGGGCATTTGTTTGCCAACCTTTGTCTAGAGTCCGCCAAAACCGGCCGGAGGTGCCGAGGGTTTTTGCTGGCGATCAATATCTACCTGATACTTGAGAACACGGTTTTCTGCAGGCAGTGTCAACGCCGTTTCGAGTAATTCACCGTTTTGCCAGGGATGCCAGACCCTGAGGCGGTAGTTGCCCGCAGGCAGACCCGTGAACGAGGCTTGACCTTCCGAGTCCGTTACCCTGGCATGGGGGCTGTCGGAAACGTAAATAAAAGCCTGCATATAATCGTGAATATTACAACCCAGCGCGACTATTCCGGGCTTGTCGAACAATACCGGCTCCTGAGGTGTTCCCACATACAGCTTCAATTCAAAGGGTTTCGGTTCAGAAAACGAATAGACGTGGTGGCGGGTGCGATCAAGATTGGGGAAATTCACGCGCGTCCCCTTGGGCACCGTCAGCACAAAAGGAATAAACGTGCGATCCTGTTGACTCATTTCCTTCTGACCGCTACTGGATACTGCCGCATCAGCATTCAGAGGCAACAATTCCACAACAGCATCTTCCACCGCCAACGCATCCGGTGCAACTATCGACAACTTCAAATCGATGGCACTGGCAAAGCAGGGCATCATCACCAGAGTGAGCAGTATCCACCCGGCGCTCTTTGACATCGCTTTTTTCTTTTTCTGCGAGCTGGTTTTTTGCAATTAAATGTACTCCGATACGGGCAGGCAGGCACAAACCAGATTCCGGTCCCCGTAGACATTATCAATTCTGCCTACCGGCGACCAGTATTTACTTTCCCTGAGAACGGCCAGCGGATAGGCCGCCTGTTCACGAGAGTAACTTTTGACCCACCGGTCTACAACCAGTTCATCCGCCGTATGAGGCGCACCGCACAGCGGGTTGTCATCTACCGGGTATTCGCCCCGCTCCACTGCGGCGATCTCCTCGCGAATCTGCAACAGTGCATCACAAAGCCGGTCCAGCTCTTCCCTGGATTCACTCTCTGTTGGCTCAATCATCAGGGTGCCCGGCACCGGGAAGGACATGGTCGGCGCATGAAAGCCGTAGTCAATCAACCGCTTGGCGACATCATCAACCGTAATCCCGGAGGTCTCCTTGATACCCCTTAAGTCGATAATACATTCGTGAGCTACCCTACCATTGCTGCCGGTATAGAGGATCGGGTAACCGTCTTGCAGGCGCCCGGCCACATAGTTGGCATTGAGGATCGCCACCTCCGTGGCCTGCTTCAAACCCGCAGCTCCCATCATTTTGATATACATCCAGGTAATCGGCAGGATACTGGCACTCCCCCATGGCGCAGAGGACACAGCACCCACTGCTGGACGCTGTTCAAACGCATCATGGCCCGGCAGAAATGCCGCCAGGTGTTGCTTGACCGCCACCGGGCCCACACCGGGTCCACCACCGCCGTGGGGAATGCAGAAAGTTTTATGCAGATTTAGGTGTGAGACATCCCCGCCGAACTGACCGGGCTGACACAGCCCGACCATGGCGTTGAGGTTGGCGCCGTCGATATATACCTGCCCGCCATGCTGGTGAACAATCCCGCAGATATCGGTGATTCCCTCCTCGAACACCCCGTGGGTCGAGGGGTACGTCACCATAATAGCCGCCAGCTGATTGCTGTATTGGGCGGCTTTATCACGCAACTCGTCGAGATCCACATTGCCCCGTTCGTCACAACCCACCACTACCACGCGCATACCACACATCTGGGCAGAGGCCGGATTGGTACCGTGGGCGGAGCTCGGAATCAGACAGATATTGCGATGACCGTCGCCCCGGCTACGGTGATAAGCGCGAATCGCCAGCAACCCGGCGTACTCGCCCTGCGAACCGGCATTGGGCTGAAGTGACACAGCATCATAGCCGGTGGCAGCACAGAGCATGGCCTCCACTTCGCCAATCATTTTACGATAGCCAGCGGTCTGATCCGCCGGTGCGAAGGGGTGGATCCCGGCAAACTCCGGCCAGCTGACCGGAATCATCTCGGCGGTGGCATTCAACTTCATGGTACAGGAGCCCAATGGAATCATCGCCCGGTCCAGCGCAATATCCTTGTCGGCCAGCTTGCGCAGATAACGGAGCATTTCCGTTTCCGAGTGGTAGCGATTGAAAACCGGGTGGGTGAGCACTGGCTCCGTTCGCAGCAACCCCTCCGGCAAGCCGCTGTCTGAAGTCGACTCCAGGTCAGCCACTGTTAACTCACTGTGGGCATCAAACAACTGCCAGAGGGTCTCCACGTCGGTCGCCGTGGTGGTCTCGTCCAGCGATATACCCAGGTGTTGTTGATCGATCACCCGCAGGTTGATTCCCCGTGCCTGCGCTTTGCGGTGAATCTCAGCGGTCTCTGACCCACTGGCAATCGTGAGCGTGTCAAAAAAGTGGTGATTGATAATGGTGAAACCCAACCGGGTCAGGCCGGCTGCCAGAATCGACGTCAGGCAATGAACCCGTTCCGCGATACGCCGCAATCCTTCCGGGCCGTGGTAAACCGCATACATGCTGGCCATCACGGCCAACAGTACCTGAGCAGTACATATATTGCTGGTAGCTTTCTCACGACGAATATGCTGCTCCCGGGTTTGCAGGGCCAGGCGAAAGGCCGGTTTGCCGCGACTGTCCACTGACACACCAACCAAACGGCCCGGCAGAGAGCGTTTGAAGGTATCACGGGTTGCCATGTACGCGGCATGGGGACCACCAAAGCCGAGTGGCACACCGAAGCGCTGGGTGGAACCAATCGCCACATCAGCACCCAACCGGGCCGGGCTTTGCAACAGCATCAAGCTGAGGATATCTGCCGCCACCACCACCAGCGCCCTGTTTTGGTGAGCGGTTTCAATCACACCGGAAAAATCCTCAACACTGCCATCAGCACCGGGATATTGCAGCAGCATGCCAAAACATTCCTGGTTGGCAATCTCCTGTGGATTGCCGATCACCACATCGATATCCAGGGGCTCAGCACGCGTACGCACCACCTCAATCGTCTGTGGCAGGCACTGACGATCCACAAAAAATACCTGACTTTTTGATTTGGCCATGCGCCGACACAGGGTCATCGCCTCAGCGGCGGCCGTCCCTTCGTCGAGCAACGAAGCACTCGCCAGATCCATACCCGTCAGATCCGTAATCAGGGTCTGGAAATTCAACATGGCTTCCAGGCGTCCCTGTGAGATTTCCGGCTGGTAGGGGGTATAGGCCGTATACCAAGCTGGATTTTCCAGCACATTGCGCAGAATCACATTGGGGGTGAAACAGCCGTAGTAACCCTGACCAATAAAAGACCGAAAAACCCGGTTTTCGGCAGCGATGGTCCGCAGCTCAGCCAGGGCCTGCTGTTCCGTGCAGGCGTCAGCGAGTGCCAGTGGCTCGGTGGAACGAATTTTTTCCGGTATGACAGCCGCTATAAAAGAGGCTATATCGGTATAGCCGAGGGCTTTCAGCATCGCCTGCTGATCCTCGCCGGAAGGGCCAATGTGTCGACGGATAAATTCATTATTGCTAGCAAGCTCTGCCAATGACTTCATGGGGTTCTTTCTCTGTTCGGACGTTGATAGGCAAATTGAATGGGATACCTTCACTGTATTGACAGGCATCCCGGGATTTCGGCGCTACTGTTTGCGTCAGTCTGCGGCACTTTCCACGTGACTGATCGCGTTACTGGCCACGCTTACTATCCACGATAGTAACGCTGGGGGACAAATGGCATTTTTGTCACGCTGACCGGGCGGGGTTTATCGCGCACCACTGCGTACAACTGGGTACCTGAAGCCGCAAAGGCCGACGAGACATACCCCATCGCCAGCGGCGCTTCCAGGGTCGGCCCGAAGCCACCACTGGTGACCACCCCGACCTTTTCCCCCGCCTCGTCAACCAGCACAGTCCCTTCCCGCACCGGGGCGCGACCATCGATCTGTAAACCTACTCGGCGCCGGATGGCCCCCTGCTGTATTTCGTTAAAAATCACCTCGGCACCGGGGAACCCGCCCGCCTTTTGCCCATCCGGGCGACGGGACTTGCTGATACTCCACAGCAGTCCAGCCTGTACCGGCGTGGTCGTGGTATCCAGGTCGTGACCGTAGAGGCATAGTCCGGCCTCCAACCGCAGCGAGTCTCGGGCACCCAGTCCGATGGGCTGGACCTGATCAAACGACAGCAGCGTTCTGGCCAGTGCATCCGCAGCATCTGCGGGGACAGAAATTTCAAAACCGTCCTCTCCGGTATAACCGGAGCGGGTAACAAAGCAATCGGCCCCGGCGAGAGTAGCCCGGCAACCACTCATAAAGACCAACTCACACAGTTCCGGGGCCAGCTTTGCCATCACATCGGCGGCAGTCGGTCCCTGCAGGGCCAACAATGCACGGTCCTCCAGATAGTCGATCTCGAAACCGGACAGAGCATCTTCCAGATAGGCCAGATCCTGCTCCTTACAGGCGGCATTCACCACCAGAAAGAAGCGATCCTCTGCCCAGCGGGCAATCATCAGATCATCGAGAATACCGCCCTGCTCATTGGTAAATAGCGCATAGGTTTGCCGATTGATAGCCAGCTGCTCCAGATCTACAGGCACCAGTTTCTCCAACGCAGCGGCCACACCGACACCGCTGATCACCACCTGCCCCATATGGGAAACATCAAAAAGGCCGGCCTGGGCGCGGGTATGGAGATGTTCGGCCATAATACCCCCCGGGTACTGGACCGGCATGTCATAACCGGCAAAGGGTACCATCCGGGCACCCAATTCCTGGTGCAGGGTTTTAAGCGGTGTCGCTTTCAAGTCTGGGCTTTGTTCAGTCGTCATAGATTCCACCGGTAAATGGAGCGTTTCAAAAAGCCATGTTATCGGCCTGCAAAAAATTGGTAAAATTAATAGTTAAAATTGTTTCATTTCATTTGTTAATGTAGGCGCGATGAAAAACCTGCCAACAGACCTGCTCCGCACCTTTGTCACCGTTACAGAACTGGGTGGCTTTACTGCTGCGGCAGACTGGCTCGGGCGCTCCCAGCCCGCTGTCAGCCTTCAGATTAAGCGGCTGGAGCAATTACTGGGGCAGACCCTGCTGGTCCGTAGCGGACACCAGCTGGAATTAAGCCGGGCAGGCCAGCTGATGTTTCGCTACGCACGACAGATACTGACACTGAATGACGAGGCGGTCGCCCAGTTCACCAAGCATTCCGTGAGTGGCAAGATTCACTTTGGCATCCCCAGTGAGTTCGCCACCACACTGTTACCAAAAATTGTCGGACGCTTTACCCAGGCCTACCCGAATGTCACGCTGGAGGTCACCTGCGCACTCAGCAAACAGTTGCTCTCCGAACCGGAGCGTCGCCGCTACGACCTGATCCTCGCCCTGCACGACGACCCGGTGATGGCCGGCCACAACCTGGTCAAGGAGGACGAGCTGGTCTGGGTCACCGGCACCGACCACGATGCCCACCTACAAATACCACTGCCGTTAATTGTGGCACCAGAAGGTTGTATTTATCGCAAACGTGGCATTGAGCGGCTTCGGGAAAACCATCGCGACTGGCGGGTGGTTTACACAATTCCCGATTTAACCGGCATCCAGTCTGCTATCAACGAGGGGCTGGGGGTTACTGTATTGGCGAGAAGCACAGTGCCGGAGAACCTCCGGGTTCTGAAGCCCACAGAAAAACTGCCCAGACTGGGCAAAGTCGGCATCAGTCTGATTGAACAAAGCAGTGAATCCGGTGAGGCGATCACCCGGCTGATGGATTTCGTCAAAGCCTCGCTTTAAACCGGGCCGCACCAAGCTGCCTAGATAAGGAATACCACCATGAAAAACAATATCGTTTTGATCGGGATGCCCGGGGCCGGAAAAAGCACGGTCGGTCTGCTTCTGGCCAAGAAACTGGGCAAGAACTTTGTCGATACCGATATTTTACTGCAGATTCGCGAGGGCAAAACACTGCAACAACTGATGGACGAGAAAGGCTATCTGTACCTGAGGGACTGCGAGGCCTCAGCGTTACAGACAATTGATGGGCACAATCTGGTGGTCGCCACCGGGGGCAGTGCCGTCTATAGCAAGGCAGGCATGTCACACCTGCAACAAAACGGCATCATTGTCTATCTTGAAACACCCCTGCAGACACTGCGCCAGCGCATCCACGATTATGAAATGCGGGGCATTGCACGCCGCCCTGAGCAAAGCTTTGCTGCACTTTATACGGAGCGGGACACGCTCTATCGAGAATACGCAGATGCCACCATTCACTGTGCGGATGCGAGCCCTGAACAGGTTGTCAGCATGGTTTGTTCCGCTGTCACTGGCCTGTCCAGAACTCCCCGATAAAGCGCTGGGCAAAAAAAGCCGGGGATAACCCCGGCAATGGCCGTTCCCGTTTCGGCACTTTCAATCATCAATAATGTTGGCTAACCACATTTTGAATCACCGCAGTTCAGACAAGTCATACAGCCGTCCATCAGGATGACTGCTTTGGTCATACACTTATGGCAGAGCTGGGCACTTTCGGGAAAGGGATTGCTCTGCTTCCCTTCGGGGGCAGTGTAACTACTGGCCGCGTCGTACTCGGCACGCTTCTCCGCCAGAATCGCCATCTGATGCTCTCCCAGATTGGGCGCCTGCATCATGCCGATTTTGGTCAGATGGGACTCAATCGCTTCGCCAATCTCGGCCACCAGTGATGGCATGAATTTTCCACCGCGCTTGAAGTAACCGCCCTGCGGATCAAAGACGGCTTTCAACTCCTCCGCCAGGAAAGTGCAGTCCCCCCCCTTGCGAAATACTGCAGAAATGACCCGGGTCAGCGCCACCACCCACTGGAACTGATCCATATTTTTTGAGTTGATGAAAATCTCGAAGGGACGGCGCTGCTCATGATCGGTGCCCTGATTCAATATGATGTCATTGATGGTGATATAGAGCGCATGATCGGACAGCGGTGTCTTTACCTTGTAGGTACTACCGTGCAGCTCTTCGGGCCGGCTGAGGTTTTCGTGCATCTGCACGATAGCCCGCTCCAGTTCTGCAGCCGCAGTCTTTGCTTCGGGAATGACCTCATCGTTGGAAGGTGTCACCACCTTGTAGTCAACGATTTTTTTATCAATTTTTACACTCATGTCTATGCTTCCGATCAGAATTTGCCGTAGTAGCCTTCTTTCAAGGCATCGAAGAGGTTGGCGGCACTGTGGGTTTCACCGTCGTACTCCACTTCCTCATTGCCCTTCAGCTCCACCGTGGAACCATCCTCCAGCGTAAAGCGGTAAGTGGTGTTTTCCAGATCTTTCTCTTTTACCAGCACGCCCTGGAAGGCTTCGGGATTAAAGCGGAACGTGGTACAGCCTTTGAGTCCATTTTCGTAGGCGTACAGATAGATATCCTTGAAATCCTCAAAGTCACAATCCGTCGGCACGTTGATGGTTTTGGAAATGGACGAATCCACCCACTTCTGGGCGGCCGCCTGCACGTCCACATGCTGACGGGGTTTGACGTCTTCACTGGAGAGAAAATAATCGGGCAGTTTCTCTCCCTCCTTGTCGCTGAAAGGCAGGGCCCTGGCATTGATCAATTCCCGGTAGGACAGTAACTCGTAGGAAAAAACATCCACTTTTTCCTTGGATTTTTTGCCTTCACGTATCACATTGCGGGAGTAGTGATGGGCAAAACTGGGTTCAATACCGTTGCTGGCATTATTGGCCAATGACAGTGAAATGGTGCCGGTGGGCGCAATGGATGAGTGATGAGTAAAACGGCACCCGACCGTGGCAATTTCTTCCACCAGACCGGGATCAACCTCCGCCACTTTCTGCATATAGCGACTGTAACGGGCCTGCAACACCTTGCCCTTGAGCTTGTCGCCGATGACAATGCCATCCTGCACCATGTCGGGGCGCAGGCGCAGCATCTCAGCGGTCACTTCAAATTCTTCATCCATAATCGGAGCCGGGCCTTTTTCCTTGGCCAACTCAAGTCCGGTACGCCAGCCAGCCAGCGCCATTTCACGGGAGACCTGCTCAGTCAGCACCAGCGACTCTTCACTGCCATAGGGCACCCGCAGCATGGTCATGGTGGAGCCGAGACCGAGGAAGCCCATACCGTGGCGACGCTTCCTAACAATTTCATCGCGCTGTCCTTCCAGGGGCAGGCCGTTGATTTCCACCACATTATCGAGCATCCGGGTAAACACGGAGACCACTTCGCGATAATTGTCCCAGTCGAAACGGGCTTTTTCAGTGAACGGATCCAGGACAAACCGGGTTAGGTTGATCGACCCCAATAGACAGCTGCCATAGGGCGGCAGAGGCTGTTCACCGCAGGGGTTGGTGGCCCGGATATTTTCACAGTACCAGTTATTGTTCTGCCGATTCACCTTGTCGATAAGGATGAATCCGGGCTCCGCATAATCGTAAGTGGAACTCATAATCACGTTCCACATATGCCGGGCCTTGACCGTGCGATAAATGCGACAGGCCACCAACCCTTCCTCATTGACAATGTAACCTTCTGTGGTGGGAAACTCCTTCCACAGCAAAGTATCATCGGCGAGATCGACCGTGCCCTGCTCAACCTCTTTATGGGACACCGGGAAGCTCAGGGACCAGTCGCCGTCACTTTTGACCGCCTCCATAAATTCTTCGGTGATCAGCAATGACAGGTTGAACTGCCGCAAACGGCCATCCTCCCGCTTGGCACGAATAAAATCCACCACGTCCGGGTGACTTACATCGAAGGTGGCCATTTGTGCACCGCGACGACCACCAGCAGAGGACACGGTGAAGCACATCTTGTCAAAGATATCCATAAAGGACAGCGGCCCGGAGGTGTAGGCACCCGCACCTGACACATAGGCTCCCCTGGGGCGCAGGGTGGAGAACTCATAACCGATACCGCAACCGGCTTTCAGTGTCAGACCCGCCTCCAGATTTTTCTCCAGAATGCCCTGCATGGAATCCTGCACGGTACCGGAGACTGTACAGTTAATGGTGGACGTTGCCGGTTTATGGGCCAATGCGCCCGCATTGGAAATAATCCGGCCAGCGGGTATCGCACCATTGCGCAAAGCCCACAGAAAGCGTTCGTACCAGTGCTCCTGTTTGCCCGGCTCCTCCACCTCAGACAGCGCTTTGGCAACTCGACTGTAGGTGGCATCAATCGTCGCATCTACCGGATTACCACTCTTATCCTTGAGGCGATATTTCTTGTCCCAGATATCCTGGGAGGCAGTCTGAAGTCTGATTTCGATGGCATGGGGCTCATCTGCAGTTTTAAGCGCTTCTATTGACATGAGAATGCTGTTTCCTTGTTACAAATGTGGCTGTGAGCGGCTTTTAACCGTCTTTTCGTGCGGGGCACTGCGAAGAAATCCCCCTGATTTTGCTGGCAGAATGGCAGTTGAAGCATACTATTCAGGTGACCAGCGATGATCCTTGTCTGTCGATGAGTATACAATATCTAGTGGCTGTTTCCAGATATAACACTACAGATAGTATTTCGTGACGAAAACCGCCTCAATGAGCCGGTCCTGAAAGCGGTTACTTCCCCCCTGCGCCCCGACAGGCAAAGGCTGTCGCAAAACGGCACTTATCAAAAAACAGGTCTACCAGACAGGTCGACAGCCAGTCCTATGACCAGATGCCTGCCATCCGGTCGAAAAAAGTCGCAACTGTCATCACATTGCCGTTTCTTGGCAAAGCAAACCTGTTCACTCATAATGTGTCCCTCATCCAAAAATTCATTCCCATCAAAAGGAATCCCCATGAATATTTCAGAGAACGCCGTCGTGCTTTTTCACTACATCCTCACTGACGAGAACGGCGTTCAGCTTGATTCGTCCACCGATACAACACCCCTGGCTTACGTGCACGGCCATAAAAATATCATTCCCGGTCTCGAGAAGGCGATGGAAGGCAAAACCGAAGGCGATACCATGAAAGTGACCGTTCCCGCTGCCGACGCCTATGGCGAATACCAGGATCACCTGGTACAGGAGGTTCCCCGCAAGGCATTCCAGGGAGTGGAAGACATGCAGACCGGGATGCGTTTCGAGGCACAAACTGAATCGGGCCCGGTCTCGGTCGTGGTCAGGGATTTCACCGAAGAAACCGTGACAGTTGACGGCAACCACCCGCTGGCGGGAAAGGATCTGACCTTTGATGTAAATATCCAGACCGTCCGGGAAGCTACAGAAGAAGAACTGGCCCACGGCCATGTGCATGGGCCGGAGGGCCACCAACACTGAGCATGTCCGTCGTGCACTAGCAACGTGTTACATCAAAAAAGGCCAGCCGGAACAGGCTGGCCTTTTTTATTCTTTTACTATCATTCTCCTGATCAAGCCTGACGGCGGCCGGACCGCTCAATCGGCCAGTTCGCCCCAGAGATCGTACTCATCCGACTCTTCAATGGTGACATTGATCAGATCACCGGGCTGCAAGGTCTGTTCGCCATTGAGAAACACGTTACCGTCAATTTCCGGCGCATCGGCGCTGGAGCGGCCAATAGCGCCCTCCGCGTCGACCTCATCAATCAGTACCTCGATGGTGCGGCCCACTTTTCGCTGCAGGCGCTCGGCGCTGATGGCCTGCTGGGTTTCCATGAATCGCTCCCAGCGTTCCTGCTTCACCTCTTCCGGCACGGCACCGGGCAAGGCATTGGCGGGCGCCCCATCCACCGCTTCGTATTTGAAACAGCCAACCCGGTCCAGTTGAGCTTCTTTCAACCAATCCAGCAGGTAAGCAAACTGTTGTTCAGTTTCACCGGGAAAACCCACAATAAAAGTACTTCGCAGAGACAGATCCGGACACTGATCCCGCCAGCGGTGGATACGCTCCAGTACTTTCTCCTCATTGGCCGGGCGCTTCATCGCCTTCAGTACATCGGGGTGGGCGTGCTGAAAAGGGATATCCAGATAGGGCAGAATCCGTCCCTCGGACATCAGCGGAATCAGGTTATCCACATGGGGGTAGGGATATACATAATGCAGACGAATCCAGACGCCCAGCTCACCCAATGCCTCACAGAGCTGTTGCATATGGGTTTTTATTGGCTTGCCCTGCCAGAACCCGGTGCGAAATTTTATGTCCACACCATAGGCACTGGTATCCTGAGAAATCACCAGTAATTCTCTGGTACCGGCATTCACCAACCGTTCTGCCTCATCCATCACCTCGCCAATCGGACGGCTCACCAGGTCTCCCCGCAGCGAGGGAATAATGCAGAAACTGCAACGATGATTACACCCTTCGGAAATTTTCAGGTAGGAATAGTGGCGCGGCGTCAGTTTAATACCCTGCTTCGGCACCAGGTCCACATAGGGATTGTGATCCTTAGGGGGTGGCACATGCTGGTGGACAGCGCCCACCACCGCTTCGTATTGATGGGGGCCCGATACGGCCAGCACGTCAGGATGCACTTTGCGGATAGCCTGCTCGTCGCCGCCCATACAACCAGTGACAATAACCCGGCCATTTTCCGCCATGGCCTCGCCGATAGCATCCAGCGACTCCTGCTTGGCGCTATCGAGAAACCCGCAGGTATTGACTACCACCACATCGGCATTCTGGTAACTGGCAGAGACCTGGTAGCCCTCCAGTCGCAGCTGTGTGAGGATACGCTCGGAATCCACCAGCGCCTTGGGACAACCTAATGAAATAAATCCAACTTTGCCTGACACAATACCTGACCCGCTCGTTGGCCCGACCAGCTCGAAAAGAGAGGGTCGAGCAGAAGAAAGGCGCGGATTTTACAGCATATCCGGGGCCGCTGCCCAACAAACAACCCACCGTCGAAAACAGCGGCCGACCCTTATTGAGCGGTCCAGCCTCCGTCCACCGGCAGGCTGGCACCGGTAATGGTGGCCGCTGCATCTGAGCAGAGGAAAACCGCCAGGTCGCCCAGGGCCGAAGGCTGAGTCGCCTTGGGCACCGGTTGCTTGGCGATAATGGTGCGGCGCTTGCCCTCTTCAAAGCTCACGCCGTCGCGATCTGCCGTGGCCTGGAACTGCGCCGCCACCAGTTCGGTATCCACCCAACCCGGGCAAATGGCATTTACAGTGACACCCTTGTCTGCATTTTCCAGCGCCACCACCTTGGTGAGGCCGACAATACCGTGCTTGGCGGCCACATAGGCGGCCTTTTGCAGGGAAGCCACCAGGCCGTGCACCGAAGCGATATTGATGATGCGTCCCCAGCCGCGCTGCTGCATACCGGGCACCAGCAGACGGGTGGTATGAAACGCGGAGCTCAGATTGATGGCGAGAATCGCATCCCACTTCGCCACCGGGAAATCTTCCACCGAGGCAGTGTGCTGGATACCGGCATTATTGATGAGAACATCCACCTGCCCGAACTTCTCCAGCGAGGCCGTCACCAGTGCTTCATTGCCCTCGGCCGAGGAAATGTCTGCATCGCTGAACAGGCACTGAATGCCGTAGCGTGATTCGAATTCTTCCGCCAGGGATTGTCCCTGGGCGGGGTCCATCAGGCCGTGCAGCACGATATTGGCGCCGGCATTGGCCAGCCGATCGGCCATGGCATAGCCGATGCCACTGGTGGAGCCGGTCACCAGTGCGGTTTTTCCTTTCAACATACAGTCACCTCGCAAACGATGGATGGATGCCAGACCGACGGGGTAGAAAGCAGACTGGCAACGGGATTGGGCATTTCTGCCAACTATGGGAACACGCAGTCTAAGTGATTCCCGACCAATACAAAAATGTCGCATGGAAAGCGCACACATAAAAAAACCCGCAGTTGCGGGCTTTTTGATTGCCTGGCTATTCAGCCACTATTTAAACACCACTGAAAAAGTCACCGGTACGGCCAGAGAGATATTATCCAGACCCGCCAGACTACGTAGCTTTTCAATCCCCGGAGCCATTTTGTAGCGAGTCAAATCAATAAATCCCGGCGCCACCGTGGCGACACCCAGCGCTCCGCCATTCAGTCGCGTCACCTGGGTCTGGAAGCTTATGGGCACCGTGTGTCCACTCATCGCCAGCTCGCCCTTCAGTTCAACCTCACGCTGCTCACCGGGCTTCAGGGACTTCAACCCCTTGAGATCAATATCTGCTGTAAAACTGGCGGTTTTGAACGCTTCCGTATTGAACAGATATTTGCGCATGCGCTCATCGCGAATCTCTATACCGCTGTCAATACTGTCCAATGTGATCTCAATACTCGCCTTTCCGCTGGCATCATTGATGGTTCCACTCACCCTTTCAAACGCAAACAACTCGGCAAGACGGTCATTTTTTACGCTGGTGATATTCAGTGTCGAACGGCTGCTATCCATTTCCAGTGCATTGAGCCCACTGGCAAGCAGTATCAATACCGTTGTACACAAAAGATTTTTCATTACCTAGCACTCCTTATTAATGTACTCGATTTATTAGACAGTATACTCCTGAAGAATTGTCCCTGGCCTCAAAAGGAAATGACAGACCCGACGAGTCTCCGGGCATAAAAAAGGCTCCCGGACGGGAGCCTTTTTCGATCGTACCGGGGTAATCAGAACTGTATTTCCGGCACGTGGTCGGGAACCACCATTTCACCGGCGGTCTTCTCCACGATCTCCTCCACGGAAACACCCGGGGCGCGCTCCACCAAGTGGAACTTGCCGTCGTGAATTTCCACGTAGGCCAGATCGGTCAGCACCTGGGTAATACAACCGGCGCCGGTTAGGGGCAAGTTGCACTGTGGCAGTAATTTCGAATTACCGTATTTATCGGCGTGAGTCATCATCACCACGATATTGTCAGCGCCGGCCACCAGGTCCATCGCGCCACCCATGCCCTTGATCAACTTGCCGGGGATCATCCAGGAAGCAATATTGCCGTGGACATCCACCTCAAAGGCACCCAGTACGGTCAGATCCACTTTGCCGCCCCGGATCATGGCAAAGGACTCGGCCGATGAGAAAATGGAGGCGCCCTTGGCCGTGGTCACCAGCTGTTTGCCGGCGTTGATCAGATCCGGGTCAACCTGATCTTCAGTGGGGAAAGGACCCATGCCCAGCAGACCGTTTTCGGACTGCAGCATAACATCCATGCCTTCCGGCACGTGGTTGGCCACCAGGGTGGGTATACCAATGCCGAGGTTTACGTAGTATCCGTCTTCCAGTTCGCGGGCAACACGGATAGCCATTTGATCACGAGAAAGTGCCATGATTGTCTCTCCTTTTAGCCTTCGCGGACGGTGCGTTTTTCAATACGTTTCTCGAACGTGCCCTGAATCAGACGATCCACATAAATACCCGGGGTATGAATGTACATCGGGTCCAGTTCGCCCGGTTCGACGATTTCTTCCACTTCCATCACGCAGATTTTGCCCGCGGTGGCCGCCATGGGATTGAAGTTCATGGCGGTGTTGCGATAAATCGCATTGCCGTACCGGTCGGCTTTCCACGCTTTGACTATCGAAAAATCGCCCGGAATGGACTCTTCCAGAATATACTTGCGACCGTTGAACTCACGCACATCCTTGCCTTTGCCGATATCCGTGCCATAACCGGTAGCTGTGTAGAAGGCCGGGATACCCGCACCGGCGGCACGCATTTTTTCCGCCAGGGTGCCTTGGGGGGTAAGCTCCACTTCCAGCTGACCGGAGAGCAGCTGTTCTTCGAACAGCTTGTTTTCACCGACGTAAGAAGACACCATTTTCTTGATCTGTCGATCTTCCAGCAAAACACCCAGACCAAAACCATCGATACCACAGTTGTTGGAAATAATGGTGAGCTCTTTGGTACCCATCTTCTTGATTTGATTGATCAGGTTTTCGGGGATACCACAAATGCCAAAACCGCCTGCGATCACAGTCATGCCATCTTCCAGACCCGCCATCGCTTCTTCGTAGGTGTTAACCACCTTATCGAAACCCGCCATGAACAAAACTCCTCAATGATTATTATTTACCGTGGCGACCCCAGTTTGAGGTGCGCAAAACGGCCCCTAGCATCCTATAGCGAAATATATTTATCAAGCGTAAAATTTTAATCAACTGATTAAAGGAATTTATATAAGAGTGCCATGGATATCACCATAAAACAGCTCAAGGCGTTTGTCACCGTTGCCCAAACCCGCAACTTCGCCG
Organism: uncultured Porticoccus sp.; assembly: GCF_963975625.1. Classification (NCBI taxonomy): domain Bacteria; kingdom Pseudomonadati; phylum Pseudomonadota; class Gammaproteobacteria; order Cellvibrionales; family Porticoccaceae; genus Porticoccus; species uncultured Porticoccus sp. The sequence continues at coordinate 38,178 of NZ_CAXBHS010000013.1, read as the reverse complement.
AAGCTGGCGAACGATTGCATCTCTCCCAGCCTGCACTCAGTATTTCCCTGAAAAACCTGGAAGAAGTGGTGGGCGGGAAACTGCTGGCTCGCACCACGCGCACCCTTTCACTGACCCCGGAAGGCGAATCCTTTCTGCCGGTGGCACAGCGTCTGCTGGCCGACTGGGACAATGCGCTGACCGACCTGCACAACCTGTTCGCCATGCGACGAGGCAAACTGAGCATCGCCAGCATGGCCTCTTTTTCGATCAGCAAGCTGCCAAAAGCCCTCCACTACTACCGCAGCAAGTTCCCGGATATCAATATCACGGTACAGGATGTGGTGGCAGAAGAGGTGGTGGATATGGTGCGCACAGGCCGCGTGGAGGTCGGTGTTACTTTTGACATGGAAGAGTCCGAAGATCTCCATTTTGAGCCGCTCTTTGAGGACAGTTTTTACGTGGTGATGCCGGAACAACATGCCCTGCTGGCGAAAGACGAAATTACCTGGACACAACTCCAGGAATTTCCCTTTGTGGCACTGCAACGTCCCTCGGCCATGCGTCAGATGATTGATGAGATTACCGCCAGCTGCGGCATAACCCTGACGGTGGAATTTGAAGCACACCAGCTCGCTTCCATTGGCTCCATGGTCGCCAACAAACTGGGCATCAGTGTCGTGCCATCACTGGCCATACAACAAATGCGGGCACTCGGTGCGGAGTGTCGACCACTCACCAGCCCTGTCGTCACCCGCCAAATCGGTATTCTGACAAGGCGTCGCTATCCGCTGTCCTCTGCCGCAATGGCTCTGGTGGAGACCCTGAAATCACAAATTACGGCACCCTGAAACCCTTCATACAGAGGTCTGCCACCTGACGCTCCGGACAATATCTGTTAGGGTGTCTACCTTCTTTTCACTACCCAAATTAATCACTATGAACAAGCAAAAACAATTCGACGCAGACATGAACCCCGATGAACTCTATCTTGAGGAAATCTTCACAGACCAGAAAATCGGCAGCATACGTCGGCTCAGTCCGGTCACCCGCAACGGTGACGCCGATGCAAGCCGCGAAGTACTCTATATGGGTTCTACCCAGGTAATGACACCCATGGGCGCCCTGCCCATCAATTTTGAGTTGCACGCCAACAGTATCGGTGAAGCCGCCGAAAAATTCGGCGAGGAAGCCGAGGTAGCCGTTGAGCGCACTGCTCGCGAGCTCGAGGAAATGCGTCGCGACCAGGCCTCCAAAATTGTTGTGCCCGGCCAGGGAGGCGGCGGTCCCGCCGGCAACCTCGGTGGAGGTATGGGTGGAGGTATGGGAGGCGGACTGGGCAGCTCGGGTATTATTACTTGAGCCCACGGGGTGACAGACTGCAAGGTACCGAACTGCAAGGTTCTGAACTGAAGGGTGTCGGGCCGAACAACAGCCCAGCGTCTGACCGCTTATTGGGCACCGTCCAATGGCACTGAAAGCAACCGTTTTCAAAGTTGAGTTGCAGGTATCGGATCTGGACCGCAACTATTATCAAACCCACTCGCTCACCCTCGCCAGACATCCGTCAGAAACGGACGAACGCATGATGATCCGGCTGCTGGCATTTGCGCTGAATGCCAGCGAGCACCTACATTTCACAAAAGGGTTGTCCACAGAGGCAGAACCCGATCTCTGGCAGAAAAATCTGCAGGGTGAAATCGAGCTGTGGATTGAAGCCGGGGTTCCCGACGCAAAGCGAATTCGCAAAGGTTCAAACCGGGCCAAACAGGTCATCATTTATGCCTACGGCGCCAGGACAGCTCCCGTGTGGTGGGAAAGTATTCAGGGTGATCTGGCGCGCTTTGACAACCTGACGATCAGCTACCTCTCACCGGAGAATACCGCAGAATTGGCCGGGCTGGCGAACCGCAACATGACCCTCCAGGCAACTATCCAGGATGGACTCATATGGATCGGCGACAGCGAACAGACCCTGACCATTACCCCTGAATACTGGCAACGCGCCCGATTGAGCAGCTAGTCAGACAGGTCAATCCGCCGAAACCGGCTGCACCAGCACCCAGGGCTTTACCACCACAGACCAGACCCAGGCATTGCTTTCCAGCCACTTCATTGCCTGCTGATCGGCCACCTGCCCCACCTGACCGACCGCCAGCCAGTCCTGAACACTGCTTTTATTATCCTGGCAAATCGCCCAGGCAACCTCGATCAGATCCAGCTCCGGTGACACATAAATGGTGGAACCGTTGGCAAAAAAACGCTGCAATTCCTGCCAGGGGATTTTTGCCGTCTCCTGCATCAGCTCTTCACGCTCTATCATCACTCAAATACCTTTAACACATCAAACAACTCGACCAGCAGCAGCACCCGATGCCCAAGCCCATTGGAAATTGAACCCACCCAAATGACCGGTCACATCAAGAACCTCTCCCACAAAAAAAAGACCCGGCTGACGCTGACTCTCCATGGTTTTAGAAGAAATCTCGCGGGTATCCACCCCCCCTAGGGTCACTTCCGCAGTCCGGTAGCCCTCCGTACCAGCAGGTTTCAACGACCAACCCTGCAGATTTCCAGCAACCGAGGCCAACAAGTGATCTGACCACTCTGCCAATGGCCTGTCAGCCTGTTCCCGCCACCAAAGCTCCTCCAGCTCCCGCACCAGTTTGCGGGGCAGCGATTGGGACAACAGTGTGCGCAACAGCGCCCTCGGCTGTTCTGTTTTCAATTCTAGCAACCACTGTCGGGCATCGATATTTGGCAACAGGTCGACCTGTACCATTTGCTCCTCCCGCCAGTAACTGGAAATCTGCAGCACCGCCGGGCCGCTGAGACCCCGATGTGTAAAGAGCATATTTTCCAGAAATGACTGTCCACCTGTCGACACACGGACGGGCACTGACAAACCGGAGAGTTTCTCCGAGAGCAGTTTAAAACCGTCGGTAAAGGTAAAGGGCACCAGCGCTGGCCGCAACGGGACGACACGATGGCCGAATTGCCTCGCCAGCCGGTAACCGAAGTCGGAACCGCCAAGGGTGGGTACCGACAGGCCGCCACAGGCCACTACCAGTGAGTCAGCCTGCAACTCCCCCTGGGTTGTTACAACTCGAAACCTGTCGTCAGACGTCACCTCGCGAATATCGCTGCCGGTTTTCAACACCACCCCGACCTGTTCGGCTTCCGCCAGTAACATGTCGAGAATATCCCGGGAGCTGTTATCACAAAACAACTGGCCGAGGGTTTTCTCGTGATAGGGAATACCGTGCCTGTTCACCAGCTCGATAAAATCCCACTGGCTATAACAACTCAACGCCGATTTGCAGAAATGTGGATTGGCAGAGAGAAAGTGCTCCGGCTCCACATAGAGATTGGTGAAATTACAGCGGCCGCCACCCGACATCAGGATCTTCTTGCCCGCTCTGTTGGCCCGCTCCAGCAACAGGACCCTGCGCCCGCGCTGGCCCGCAAACAAAGCGGCCATCAACCCAGCAGCACCGGCACCGATAACAATCACATCCCACTGGTTCAAAGTTGCGCCTGTTTAAAATAGAAAGCACGCATTCTATCGGTCGCCGACTGCAGGTACTATAGCGGCCCGTAACGCGGCCCGTTGTGAACAACGCCGTTATCCAGCCAACCTGTTGAGTGAAGGCCCATGTTTAAAGTCAATGAATATTTTGGTGGCAAGGTCGTCTCCATCGGCTTCCAGACCGAAACCCTGCCGGCCACGGTGGGTGTCATGGCACCCGGTGAGCACGAATTCTGTCCCAATAAAAAAGAAACTTTGACGGTCGTCAGCGGCGCATTAACCGTAAAACTGCCAGACCAGGATAGCTGGCGGACCTTTAAACCCGGAGAGAGCTTCGAAGTGCCACCAAACAGGGCTTTCCAATTACAGGTCGCCGTGGATACTGCCTACCTGTGTATCTACGAATAAGGTGACCGGGCAGCAGCGGATAGCCATCTCAGCGCGAGCGCATTTGCAGATCAGAGACTAGCCGTAATTTCTGTGAACGAGGCAGTTTTTTGATGGCCGCCTCCCGCTTTGATGCAGCACTGCGATCACCTGCTCCTTCCATATAGACCACCCTGACCGGTTGCCGCCCCCGATGAAAATAACGGGCACCCCCCTTGCCCGCCAGGTGCGCACGAAAACGTCGGGTGATGTCGGTGGTAATACCGGTATAGAGCGAGCCATCACTGGCTTCAATCATGTAGACAATCCAGTCTTGCGTCATGAAGCAGCAGTCAGTGTCTCACCGCAGTCACGGCAGCGATAGCGCGCTTCGCCCCGCTGGACGCTATTGTGGCGGCGGGTGGCCAGTTGGTGGGTAGAACACTCACAGCGATAGGGAAAACGCCGCTGGCGGCGCATCGGGATACCGGCCAGGTCAAAGCTTCCGGTGGCACGGGGTTCGACGCCGAACGCGTTCATGATCCCCCGCCACTGAACGCCATGGGGCCGCACCTTGCCGAGACCGTGCAGGCAGTCCACCAGGTAGTGAGCCACCTCATGGGGCACAGTCACCGCCATACTGTCATCAAAATATTTGGCAAAAATCCACGGGTTATAGCGAATAACCCGCTGGGTATCTCTGACCCGATACATCCCCGCCGTACCGCCACTCAGATCGAAAACTACCGGTATCTCAGCAAATTTCCGGCCAAACAGTTTGCTGCCGTGCTGGATGAAACCAGCCGTCCTCTCTACAACCTGAAGACGCTGTCGCTCACTGATCGGGGTAATATATTTCATCCGCACAGTATAGCCGCAAACCGTCTCGGGCTATAATCGCACAATGATTTTTGACTTGCACAGCCACACCAACTGCTCCGACGGCTCCCTCTCACCCACCGAATTGGTGAACCTGGCTGCTGAGGCGGGCGTCGATGTGCTGGCGATCACCGACCACGACAGCATCACCGCCTGGCAACAGCTTGAGCTTCGCACAGCTCAGCCTCTCCAGGTAATTCCAGCTTTGGAATTTTCCACCCAATGGCGCAAGACCGGTGTACATATTTTGGGCCTCAATGTCGACATCCATAGTGAAGCCCTGCAAGCCGGTGTCCGATTTCAGCAACATGCCCGCCGACTCAGGGCCGAACGTATTGCCGAGAAACTGCAACAGGCAGGATTTCACGATGCATTGGCGGGAGCCACGGCCGTCGCCGGCAACGACAACCTGGGCCGCCCCCATTTTGCCCAGCATCTGGTAAATATCGGTGCGGTTAACAACTTCAAGCAAGCCTTCAAAAAATATCTCGGAGCCGGCAAGCCGGGCGATATAAAGCAGTGCTGGGCCGATATACCGCAAATAGTGGCATGGATCCGGGATGCGGGCGGAACAGCAGTGCTGGCGCACCCGGTTAAGTACGACCTCACCCGCACCAAACTGGTCGCATTGGTAGACGATTTTATCGCTGCAGGTGGCCAAGGTATGGAAGTGGTGTCCGGCAAACAGATGCCCAACATCACCAGAGATTTGGCCATTATCTGCCAGCAAAAACAACTTCTCGCGTCCTGTGGCTCGGACTTTCATCAACCGGGACAACCCTGGGCGGAGCTGGGTCGTTTTCCAGCCCTGCCCGAACAGTGTCAACCGGTCTGGCAACACTGGTAACATGAGCGCATCTATTTGTAACAAAGCGAGATCCGTGAATAAATTACCCACCAAATCGCAACTTCGTCGCCAACTGCAGCAACAGGTAGACAGCTACCTCAAACAGGGCGGCGAAATACAACAGATCCCCCGCGGTATTAGCGGTCGGGAGAACGCGTGTGAGAGTTTGCCGACCGTTTTCTTCAATCAGCCAAAGGCCGAACGCACGCCCGTGCCTGAAGTGCTGGCCGCGTTGGACTCCCGTCGTCCCAAGAAGCCGTCACCTAACAGAACCACCAGGGACCGACCAAAAGAAACCATTATTTATGATGACTTCGGTGAACCCATCAGACGGGTTTGGCAGGACAGGTAACAAACACAGATTGGGCAGTAGGACACAGGGTAAACCCTGACGACGTGACCCGTTCAAATTCAGTCGATACAAAAAGCCAATTGGAGGCAGGGTATTTGTCATGAAATTTCTTTTTATACTGGTACTAGTACTGCTGAGCATCACTCAGGCAAATGCGAGCAAGCTGTCCATCACCGATATTCATCCACCAGAAAATCTGGTGAATATCTACGTGGAAAAACTGAGTAGTGACCAACATGCCTCGGATTTCATTGTATTTGTGAAACAATTCGTACCTTTGCACAAACACCTCCGCCACACGGAAACAATTTATATCCTTGACGGAACCGGCCTGATGCGACTGGGAGATGAGGAGTTTGTAGTGGGTCCAGGGGACTTTATCAAGGTGCCCGAAGGAACACCTCACGGAGTAAAAACGACATCGACCTCCCCGCTCAAGGCGCTTTCGGTACAGGCACCAGAATTTTTGGGTGACGACAGGGTGTTCCTCGAATAGTCTTATAAACACTGTCAGATGGGAGCGCGACTTCATAGTAGCGGCGACAGGTTACTGCGCCGCCAGCAAGTTAAAAAAGTCCCTTGGGTGTAAATTAGTCTTTGCTGCAACCCAGCCTATATAATCCCGAGACTAGGGCCTGTTAACACGCCCTAAAATAACAGCGATAAAAATGGGGAGAAAACATGGCAATTAAAACTGTCTGGTGGCGTCGCGTGTGCCAAAATCGTTTACACTACAAAAGCTACGCATCCTTTGTAGTACTCTCTCTGCTGGCCAGCTTTACCACCCTGCCCGCCTATGCCGGGCTAAAGGCGGCACACAGCGATACGCTCTGGGTCAGTCTCGGTGGTGGCATACGCATGCAACACACCACCAGAAACAGTGCGACTGACGGCAGCAACGAATTCACGATGGACAGTATGCGACTCTACATCGCAGGGCAGCTCAGCGAACACTTGAAATTCAGCATCAACACCGAGAAATATGAAGGTGATTCGGTCATGATCATTGATGCGATCCTGCAGTTTGATCTCGATCCAAAGTTTAACCTGTGGGTGGGCCGCACACTGGTTCCCACCGACCGGCCGGGACTGAACGGCCCCTACACCGGCATGAGCTGGAACCAGTATCGTCAACCACTGTTCCCGTCAGATTACGATGGTCCGGCCGGACGACTCGGCCGCAGTGAAGGTGCCGTCGTCTTTGGTGCCATTGACAAAGTACAGTACCTGGCAGGTATTTTTGAGGGCACCGACAACCACGGCAACACCGACGATCATCTGCTGTATGCAGGCCGTATTGCTTATAATTTTCTCAATGTAGAGCCATTGGTGGGCTACTACACGGCGGCCACACACTATGGCAAAGCCGGCGACCTGTTGACAGCAGCACTGACTTTTCAAACCCAGAAAGACGGCACGGGGAGCAGGCAGGATCCCGGCGACTTTACAGGCTTTGCCTTTGATATCTTTTCTGAAACCGTGCTGGACAACCGGGGAGTAGTGACCTTTGAGGCAGGCTACAAAAATATGGACGGGGATTTCACATTAGCATCACCACCCACTGATGGACTGGATGAATGTTTCTGCCTTTTCAAAGGTGACTCCTACTTTGCCACGACGGGTTATTTATTCCCGCAAAAAATCGGCTTTGGACAGTTTCAGCCCTATGTTCGCTACATGAAAAATGACCCGGACGATGCCGACACCAGCGATACTACTGAATGGGGCCTGAATTATGTCATCAACGGCTACAAGGCAACCGTCAACCTTCACTACGTTACGGGTGATGCCAATGCCAGCGGTTACGCCGGTATGGATACCGACATTGTTTCACTGGGATTGATCTTGCAGTACTACTGATATCAGAGCTTGATCATGAGACGAATAATTCAAAATAGCTGCGACAACCTGTGGCAGCTCGAAGCGACCTCTGAACCGCATAAATCTGGCATTACTGGAGGTAATGCCCGGGACCGTCGGAAGTATTGGTTCTAACCGGTGTCAGGGGGATACCCGCTCAGTGATGGTGGCCACCGGCACCGTGGGCGTGCCCGTGACCGATTTCTTCCTGAGTTGCTTCGCGGACCTCAACAATCTCAACATCAAAGGTCAGGGTTTTGCCCGCCAACGGATGGTTGGTGTCAATATCCACATTGAATTTGCCGACTTTAACCACGGTAACCGGGCGCAGTCCCTCGTTGGTCATCAACGGCACGGTCATACCGGGTTCAAGCTTTCCCTCAAACTTCAGGTTCTTGGCTGAAACTCGCATAACGCTCTGAGACCGCAACCGGCCATAAGCCAGTTCCGGAGGCAAGGTCACGGTAAACGTTTCACCGGCCTCTTTGCCGAGCATCGCAGCCTCAAGGGTCTCGATCATGTTGCGATGGCCGTGCAGGTAAGCTGTTGGCTCACCCTCTCTCGACGTCTCTACTAAATCGCCGGCTTCATCGGTCATGGAATAGTGGAACGTCACCACGCAATTATCATTTATTTTCATGGTTGGATTACCCCTGATTTTTGAAAAGGCCGAATTATGGTGGGCTACGCCCGGGCTGGCAAGACCTGATAAAACCCCTGGGAAAAACTCACCTTTAAAGGCATGGCAAATAATTCAGAGAGGCGTGCATCAGTGAGCAGTTGTTCCTTGGCTCCGTCTGCCACGATTTCACCGTTAGTCATGAATACTACTCGCTGGATTTCCGGCGGAATTTCATGGATATGATGGGTGGCCAACAGAATGGTTTTGCCCTGTTGGGCCAACTGTCTGATGACATCCAGATAGTGATAGGTTGCATTCAGGTCGAGGCCGCTGGTGGGTTCGTCGAGAATCAGATGATCCGGACGATGAATCAGCGCCCGACCCAACAGGCAACGACGCTGCTGCCCGGTCGACATCTGACGGTAGGGGCGATTGACCAGTTCAGCCACTCCCAGTTCCTGTAGCACAGTCCGGCCCTGTTCCAGTTGCGCCTCCGTGACTTGTTGATAGTGGAATAAACCAATGGAGTTGTGCAGCCCTGATACCACAACTCCCAGACCGCTGACTTCCGGGACAAACCCCTGTTGCAGGTCGGCAGAGACAAGGCCGATTTTTTCCCTCAACTCCCAGAGCACCGGCCGATCCTGACCGAGTATCCGAACCCAGGAATCCTCTTTCACTACCGGGTAGAGCTCCCGGGTCAGCAGCTTTAGCAGCGTACTTTTACCGGCACCGTTGGGACCGATAATCGCCGTACTTTGACCCTGCTCAACCGCCAGAGAAAAACGATCGAACACTTTTTTATTATCCCGAAATACCGTGGCATTGCGGATATCAAGCAGCTGGGGGTGTTGCATGGGTTATACCACTCTTAAGGCCGGAGGTTATTTGACGGCTTCGCCTCTGGCCTGTTTATCCGCATGATAGGAAGAGCGCACCAACGGGCCGGAGGCTACCTGGCTGAAACCAATCCGGCGAGCGTACTCGGCATACTCGGCAAACTCATCCGGGTGCACAAAACGGTCTACTGGCAGATGGTTTTTGGAGGGCTGCAGATACTGCCCCACCGTCAGCATATCCACATCGTGGGCACGGAGATCATCCAGTGTCCTCAACAGCTCTTCCCTGGTTTCGCCAAGTCCCACCATCAGACCGGATTTGGTGGGAACACTGGGGTTGAGCCGTTTGTATTCCTGAAGCAGTTTGAGCGACCACTGGTAATTGGCACCGGGCCTCGCTTCACGATAGAGCCTAGGGATGGTTTCCATGTTGTGATTGAATACATCGGGGGGCGTATCGGAGAGAATGGCCAGGGCCGGCTCCATGCGACCACGGAAATCAGGTACCAGCACTTCCACTTTGAGATCGGGGCTGAGCAACCGGGATTCACGGATACAGTCCGCAAAATGTTGTGCACCGCCATCGCGGAGATCGTCCCGATCCACCGATGTAATCACCACATAGCGCAACTGCATTTCCTGAATGGCGCGGGCCAGATTAACCGGCTCGGCGGCATCCAGGGGGTTGGGCTTGCCGTGGCCCACGTCACAGAACGGGCAGCGGCGGGTGCAGATTTCACCCATGATCATAAAGGTGGCCGTGCCGTGGCTGAAGCATTCACTGAGATTCGGACAGGCGGCCTCTTCGCAGACCGTCGCCAGTGTGTGCTTGCGCAGAATATCCTTGATTTCCTGAACACGCGGCGATGATGACACCCTGATTCGCATCCAGTCCGGTTTGCGCTGGTAGGTTTCTGTCGGGATCACCTTTACGGGTATCCGCTCCACCTTATCGGCGCTACGCAGTTTTTCCCCCTGGGCAATACGGCGGGTGCGCTGTGGCGGAATCACCTTGACGTCAGTCATATGGAATTACTCACAAACATTTGATGTACCAGGCGGGCAGTACCGGAAAACAATTAACGACCAGTCAATAACGGGTGCTGCCCTTTTACAAGATGACCATTGTAACCCAGCTTGACCGTCAAAATATCGGCCAGGCGTTCAGACACTTCCTGAACGGTGACGGGCTCTGCCAGCAAATCATTCATCTGGGTCATAACAACACCGAGCCCGCAGGGATTAATACGCGCCCAGGGCGCCAGATCCATATCCACATTAAAATTGAGACCGTGGTAACTGCAACCCCGGCGTACCCGCAAACCCAGGGAACCGATTTTGGCGCCGTCAGCCAGATAAACACCCGGCGCGTCCGGCCGGGGGGCAGCGGCAATTCCCCAGTGGCCAAGGGTTTCCACCAGGGCGGCCTCAATCAATGTGACCAGATCGCGAACCCCGATACCGAGCCGACGCAGGTCTATCAGCAAATAACCGGTGATCTGGCCCGGGCCATGGTAGGTTACATGCCCCCCTCGGTCACTCTGCACAACCGGAATATCCCCGGGCATCAAAATATATTCCTGCTTGCCCGCCTGCCCCTGGGTGAATACCGGTTCGTGTTCCAGCAACCAGATTTCATCAGGAGTCTGATCATTGCGCTCCGCAGTGATTAGCTTCATGGCATCAAATGTTTGAGCATAATCACGTCGCCCGAGATAGCGGACGATAAGCGGCAGGGCTGGTGGCAGGTTCGTTGATGTGTCCATCACTTCGGGCAGGTCCGGATTCACAGCACCATTTGCACCAGAGGGTTGTGCTTGAGATCCTCAAAAATGGCCGTCAATTGCTCCTCTCCGGTTGCGGTGATGATGACCGTGATCGCCTGAAAGTTGCCATGTCGGCTGTCCCGAATGGAAACAGCCGTTTCATCAAAACCCGGGGCGTGACGCTCCATAACCTCCATGACCAGGCTATGCAAACCGGGAGCGGCCTTACCCATCACCTTTATAGGGTAGTCACAGGGAAATTCAATTTTCGGGGCTGACTGCTCGGGCATCAGGAGAACAGCCCCACAAAAAACAGCGTAATGGCATCCCATAGCCGCGAAAACAGGCCCGCCTTGGCAACAGGGTGTTCAGCCACAACGGGCATATCCAGTAGCGTCTCACCTTCATAGCTGACACTCAGCCGTCCCAGCTCCTGAGTCTCACTGAAAGGTGCCTTGATGGTTTGATCCACAAGAATCTCGGCTTCCAAGTCATCCTTGGAGCCGCGCGGGATCGTCAGATAAACATCTTCCGGCACAATCAGGTTGATGCGGTTTTCCTCACCGTACCAGACGGGCACATTCTCCCGGACGACATCGCCCCGGGAATAAAGCTGGCCCGTCTCATAATAACGGAAGCCGTAAGCCAGTAGCTTTTGTGATTCCCGGGCACGAATTTCCTCACTACTGGTGCCCATAACCACGGAGACAAGCCGCATGCCATTACGGACCGCAGAAGCCACCAGGCAGTAACCCGCCGCTTCAGTATGGCCTGTTTTCAGGCCGTCTACTGTTGTATCCCGCCAAAGCAACCGGTTGCGGTTGGGCTGCTTGATATCGTTGTACTCGAAATATTTTTCACTATAGATACTGTAATGTTCTGGATAATCCTGGATCAATGCCCTCGCCAATAACGACATGTCCCGGGCGGTGGTGAGGTGACCCTCGGCGGGCCAGCCGGTGGCATTGAGGAAATGGGAATTTTTCATGCCGAGCAATTCTGCCTGCTGATTCATTACGTCGGCAAAAGCGCTTTCACTGCCCGCCAGATACTCAGCCAATGCCACCGAGGCATCGTTTCCTGACTGAATAATGACGCCCCGCAGCAAATCGATCAGTGGTACCTGGGTGCCCTCCTTCACAAACATCTTCGAACCGCCCATCTGCCAGGCGGTGACGCTGATGGGCACCATATCCGTTTCTTTGACCTTACCGTTGTGAATATCGGCGGAGACGATATAACTGGTCATCATTTTGGTGAGGCTCGCAGGCGGCACCTGCTCGTCGGCATTATGCTCGACAAGCACCTTTCCGGTATTGGCATCCAGCAGAATCCAGGCAGATGCCGCGAGATCGGGGGGAGCAGGAATCAGTACTTTGGCCTGGGCAATGCTGCCCATAACAAGAAACAACAATCCGACAAAAAAACTTTTTTTCAGCATAGTGGAACCGGTTTTCAACATTTTTGGTGGGTAGATTGTACGAAGAACAAAATGAAAGTCTATCATGCGGCAGTTTGTGGCGCTGTGACAGAATCAGTCATAAACAATAAAAGGACGGATATTATCTATCCGTCCCAATGCAGCCTTCAGGTCAACTAATTTCAGCTGATCTGTTACCGGACCCACCAACACTTTAAATAATGGCTGCGGTGATGACTCCTGGCGCACGACTACCGGATACTCGGTGACACCCGCTAACCGTTGCGACAAATGACTGGCTGCGAGCTGATTACTGAAGGCCCCCACCTGAAGGTAGGTATTGCTGCCCTGTTCAGCAGCTACAGCTTTGGCTACCGGCAACATGGCTGGACCAGGGGTCAATTGCGGAGCGGTGACTGTGTTGTTTTGATAGTCCGCGGGATCAATCACGGAAACCTCCACTTTAGCGGTACCCTGATCGGAATAGCCCAATTTTTTGGCTGCCGCATAGGATAAGTCAATAATTCTATCCCCATGGAAAGGTCCCCGATCATTGACCCGGACAACCACACTGCGCCCATTTTCCAGATTGGTCACCTTGACGTAGCAGGGAATCGGCAGGGTTTTATGGGCGGCCGTCATTTCATACATACTGTAAACCTCACCATTCGATGTATGACGACCATGAAACTTGTTGCCGTACCATGAAGCCAGACCACGCTGGTGAAACCCCTTACTGGAAGGCATCACCTGGTAGGTTTTACCCAATACGGTGTAGGGGCTTTTGTTGCCGGCCAGAGTAATTGGTTCATGCCGGGGTACTGCATCCGGTAGACCACTGACATCAATATCTTTTGGCGGCGGTCCATCACCATAACCATAACCGCCACCGGAGCTGGCACCAGAACCACCACAGCCCTGAAGCAGCCATACAGCGCTCAACAATGTTGTAAACAAGAGACTCTTAAAGCGTATCTTCACCGACCCGCTCCAGTATCTGTTGGCTCAGTTCATGCACGGCCATGGCATAGAGGAGACTGCGATTGTAGCGGGTAATCACATAGAAATTATTCAAACCGAGCCAGTACTCCAGGCCGTTGTCACCATCGAGCCGAACCGGGATAGCCTTGGCATCACCATTCAGCGGCAGGTGACTGGAAAAACCCATTTTAGCCAGCTCATCGACCGTTTTGTCGAGACCGGACTGATTCAACAGTGTCTCATCAAAACTTTCCTTGATCCCAGCAGGGACGACCACCGTTTCACCCATTTTCCAGCCATGCTCGGCAAAATAATTGGCGACACTGCCGATAGCATCCGCCTTGTTCTCCCAGATATCGGCAAAACCATCACCGTCAAAATCCACGGCAAAACTGCGGTAACTGCTCGGGATAAACTGGCCATAACCCATCGCCCCGGCATAGGAGCCCATGAGCTTCAGGGGATCCTGGTCCTGCTCTCGCGCCAACAACAGAAATTGCTCCAGCTGTTTGGTAAAGAAAGGACTGCGGGGAGGATAATCAAAAGACAGTGTTGCCAACGCATCAATGACCCGAAAACTTCCCTTGATCCGGCCATAGAAGGTTTCCACACCGATAATGGCCACAATCACTTCCGGCGCAACCTGGTATTGCCTTGACGCCTCACTCAGTACAGCTCTGTTCTTTCGCCAGAAATCCACACCCTCTGCAATGCGCTTTTCAGTGATAAAAATCTTACGGTAATCTTTCCAGGGTTTAACTTTTTCGGCCGGTCGCTCCATGGCATCAATAATGGCCTGTTTTTTTTCCGCCGCATCCAACAAAGAGTCCAGGACATTTCTTTCAAAGCCATGTTCCGACACCATCCTCTCGGCAAAAGCCCTGGCGTCCGGATGCTGTAAATAGCTGGCCTGAACCGATAGGGACAACAGCATGCCTAGTGCAACTGAGAACAATATGTTCATAACATTTTTACTCCGGGCAGGTTGCCCATAAACCCTGTTAGACAGACCTTTTTCTTTCCGTACTGACCGCCATCAGCATACCAAATCCCAGCATCAGGGTCACAATCGACGTGCCGCCATAACTCACCAATGGCAATGGTACGCCCACCACCGGCAGAATACCCGAGACCATACCCATGTTGACAAAAATATAGACAAAGAACGTTAATGCAATACTCCCGGCCAGCAAACGACCAAACATACTTTGTGCCCTCAGACCGATAAAAACGCAGCGGCTTATAATCAGCAGATAGAGCGCCATCAGCAACATCACTCCGAACAGCCCAAACTCTTCTGCCAACACCGCAATAATAAAATCGGTGTGCCCCTCCGGAAGAAAATCAAGCTGGGACTGGGTGCCCAGGGTCCAGCCCTTGCCGTCAACGCCACCCGAGCCGATAGCAATGGTGGACTGAATGATATTCCACCCTGCACCAAGCCGATCCGCCTCGGGATTAAACAGCGTCAGAATTCGCTGCCGCTGATAATCGTATAAAAGATAAAACCACATTAATGGTAAGAGGCATGCCGCCAGCAACAAGGCAAACATCAGGTAACGTCTCGGCAAACCGGCCAAAAAAAGCGCAAAAAAACCAGCGGCACCAATCAGAATGGCTGTGCCGAGATCGGGTTGTATCCCGACCAGCACCAGCGGAACCAGAATAAATACCATGGCGAAAAATACATGCTTGAATTGCGGCGGCACTGCACGCTTACCCAGATAACTCGACAACATTAATGGAACCGCAATTTTGAGAATTTCCGATGGCTGAAAACGAAATCCGCCAATTTCCAACCAACGCTGGGCGCCCTTCGCCCCAACGCCAAAAAACAACACACCTACCAGCAGCAAGATGCCCAGAAAATAAGGGAGTACCGCCCAACGATCCAACAACCGGAGGGGGATCTGGGCCACCGTCAGCAACACCAGCAACCCGATGCCATAATGGACCAACTGACGGTGTACATAAGCAATATTCTGACCACTGGCACTGTAGAGAACAAAAAGGCCTGCTGTAGCCAGCACCAACAGCAGGGACAAGAGGAGGATATCCACATGGAGGCGCCGCCATTGACTGGGGCCGCAGTATATTGCGGATCCGCCAGACCCCATCCGTCGAACAAAATCACTCTGATTCATCGACTACCTCTGAGGGGCTTTCAGGATACATTGTCATATAGGCATCCATGATCTGACGTGCGAGTGGTGCAGCCGTCGAGCTACCGTGTTCACCATTTTCGACAAGCACCGATACGGCGATCTGCGGCTGCTCCACAGGCGCAAAGGCGATGAACAGTGCATGATCCCGATTTCTCTCAGCGACCAGCTCCCGATCGTACTCCTCGTCCTGCTTGATCCCGACCACCTGAGCAGTACCGGTTTTGCCGGCAATATGATAATCGAGATCCTTATTGATCACCTTGGCTGTACCACGCTGACCGTGCACAACCTCCTGCATCGCCTCATGCACATAATCCCAGTTGCTGTCTGACGCTCTGATCATACCGGCTGGCAGTGGATTTCCCCCATCCTTGCGCACCAATTGTGGGGGTCTTATCTCACCGCGGCTGGCCAACCTGGCGGCGGCCACAGCCATCTGCATTGGTGTGACCAGTGTAAAACCCTGACCGATGGAGGTATTGACCGTATCCCCGGGATACCATGCCAACCCTTTTGCGTCCCGTTTCCAGGCCCGTGAAGGCATGATCCCCGACCGCTCAGAGGGCATATCCAGTCCGGTTTTATGGCCGAAACCAAACCGGTTACCGTAGAGCGACATCACATCAATCGTCATTTTGACACCGACATCGTAAAAAAAGGTATCGCAGGACTGAATGATGGCATCACTCAAATCAATGTTGTTGCCGTGCCCCCCCTTCTTCCAGTCCCGGTACTTCCGCTCATAATTTTTCAATTGGTAAAAACCCGGATCATAGATGCTGTAAGCTGGTGTAATTGTGCCACTTTCCAGTGCCGCAAGACCGTAGATTGGCTTGACAATGGAACCCGGGGGGTACTGCCCCTGAAGAACCCGATCAAACAAAGGCCGATCAATGGAGCTGAGCAGTGCATTGTAATTTTCAAAGCTGATCCCGGTCACAAATTCATTGGGATCAAACCCGGGAGTACTGACCATGGCAAGCACACCTCCCGTGGCCACATCAATAGCCACCACAGCACCTCTTTGATCTCCCATGCTCTCGTAGGCGACCCGCTGCAAACGACTGTCCAGATGCAGGTACAAATCCTTACCCGGCTTGGGCTCGACTCGCTCCAATTGGCGCATCACCCGTCCCCGGGCATTGGTTTCAACCGTCTGGTACCCTACCTCACCAAGCAGCTCATCTTCGTAGAAGTTTTCCAGCCCGGTTTTACCCACCACCAGGGTGCCGCTATAACGAACCGGGTCGAGTTGCTGTATTTCACGGTCATTGATACGCCCCACATAACCGAGCACATGGGAAAGTTCGGCACCCAGTGGATAATGGCGTAACAACTGGACAGTGACTTCAACGCCCTCCAACCGGTATTCATTGACAGCGAGGACTCCCTGCTCCCGTTCACTCAGGTTCAATCTCAAAGGAACAGGCTCATAGGGTCGCTGACGACGCTCAAGCAGTTTGTGAAAACGATCTCTGTCAGCACTGGCAATTCCCACCAGTTTTTCCAGCTCATCGAGCAGCACGGCAAGGTTTTCGACGCGTTCCACAACTATGGAAAGATTAAAGCTCGGGCGATTATCAGCCAGCAACACCCCATTGCGGTCGAAAATAAGCCCACGGGGGGGTGGTACCGGCTCAACCAGTACCCGATTCCGGTCAGAAAGAGTTACGAATGCGTCATGTCGCTCGACCTGAAGATGGTAATAGCGCCAGAACAGCCCACCAGACAACAATAGCACCACAACCATGGCAAACAGCAGACGGCCGACATAGAGCCGGTAATCTATCAACGGGTTTTTTAGTGCGCGGTCATCTTGATTCATGGAAAATCATTGTAACTGCATGTCGCTGGCTGATCACCGGATTTACTGAATAGTTCACACGATTGACTGTGAGCTAAAGACTGCCATAAAAAAAGCGGGGTCTCAGCCCCGCTTTTCTGAAGTGACAACCAGTATATTATTGCTCCGTAGACTCCTGGGCAACCTGGGCTTCTTCCGCTTGGGCCGTTTCCCCAGTCGCCTGGCCTTCGTCCTCTGATGTCTCTTTCATAGACAGCTTGATACGGCCACGGGCATCCACATCAAGTACCTTGACCCGCACCTGCTGACCTTCCTTGAGGTAATCAGACACTTTTTCCACACGCTCCTTGGCAATTTGCGAGATGTGTAACAGGCCATCCGTGCCCGGCATGATCGTAACAAAGGCACCAAAGTCTACAATACGAGCGACTGTACCCTCATAAATGCGACCTATCTCAGCTTCAGCGGTGATTTCCTCGATACGGTAAATAGCATTTTTCAAGCCATCGGCATCGTCACTGTAGATTCTGATGGTTCCGCTATCATCAATATCGATGCTGGCACCGGTCTCTTCCGTCAGTGCACGAATTGTGGCACCACCTTTACCGATCACATCACGAATCTTGTCGGGATCGATTTTAAGAATATGGTAACGGGGTGCTGACTCAGCCACTTCACTGCGGCTCTTGTCGATCACTTTGTTCATTTCACCAAGAATGTGGAGTCGCGCCTGTAATGCCTGACCCAGTGCGATATCCATAATCTCTTCGGTGATCCCTTCGATCTTGATATCCATTTGCAGGGCAGTAACACCCTGACCCGTACCGGCCACTTTAAAGTCCATATCGCCCAGGTGATCTTCATCGCCCAGGATATCGGTCAACACGGCAAAACCATCGTCCTCTTTAACAAGTCCCATCGCGATACCAGCCACGGGCGCTTTCAATGGCACACCGGCATCCATCAAGGCGAGGCTTGAACCACAAACCGAAGCCATGGAGCTTGAACCATTGGACTCTGTGATTTCAGAGACGACCCGCATGGTGTAGGGAAAGTCTTCAGCGGACGGCAATACCGCAGCAATACCGCGGCGAGCCAACCGACCATGACCAATTTCACGTCGACCGGTAAAGCCAATACGACCGCACTCACCCACGGAATAAGGTGGGAAGTTGTAATGCAACATGAAGGGATCTTCTCGGCGGCCTTCCAGCGCATCAATATACTGAACATCGCGCATGGAGCCCAGCGTAGCTACCACCAATGCCTGAGTTTCGCCACGGGTAAACAGCGCCGTACCATGGGCCTTGGCCAGCACACCCACTTCCACATCGATAGCGCGAACTGTCTTGCTGTCGCGGCCATCAATGCGGGGTTCCCCGCGAATGATACGACCACGGACGATTTTCTTCTCCAGCTTTTTAAAGGCATCACGAATATCCTCTTCCGCAATACCCGCTTCAGCATTCGACAGAGCTGCGACCGCCTGATTGCGCAGGCCGTCAATTTCGACAACGCGCTGCTGCTTGTCAGTGATACGGTATGCCGCATCCAGACCCTCACCCACCAAGGCTTTGAGACTGTCAGTCAGGGTTTCATTGACGGGAGGGGCTTGCCAGTCCCAGCGCGGCTTACCGGTTTCCCTGGCCAGCTCCTCGATCACCTGAATAGCCCCCTGCATTTCCTGGTGACCAAACAGTACCGCGCCGAGCATGATGTCTTCCGGTAATTCTTTCGCCTCTGATTCAACCATCAGGACAGCATCACGCGTCCCAGCAACAACCATATCCAGTTCCGACTCCGCCAGTTCCGAATAGGTTGGGTTTAACAGATAGCCTTTTTCGCGGTGATAACCCACTCGGGCGCCACCAATTGGGCCATTAAAAGGGACACCGGAAATCGCCAGCGCGGCAGAAGTCCCAATCAGTGCAGCGATATCGGGATCCACATTTTTTTCAGAGGACATTACCGTACAGACCACTTGCACTTCATTTTTGAAGCCGTTGGGAAACAGCGGACGGATGGGCCGGTCAATCAGGCGGGATGTCAGTGTTTCTTTTTCACTGGGACGGCCTTCACGCTTGAAAAATCCACCGGGGATCTTGCCAGCAGCGTATGCCTTTTCCTGGTAGTGGACACCGAGGGGGAAAAAATCCATACCTTCTTTCACGTTTTTTGCCGCGACGACCGTACACAGTACTGCCGTTTTGTCCATGGTACACATCACGGCACCGGTCGCCTGACGAGCAATGCGACCGGTCTCTAGCGTGACGGTATGATTGCCATATTTAAATGATTTTATTACAGGATTCACAATTATATTACCTCTCCATAAGCGTGAACGGCTCCCAGGGGAGCCGTCAGCAATTCTATTAGCGACGCAGGCCAAGCTGTCCAATCAGCGTCATATAGCGCTTCGCGTCTTTAGCTTTCAGGTAGTCCAGCAATTTGCGTCGCTGGTTTACCATACGGATCAAACCACGTCTTGAATGGTGATCCTTGTTGTGGTCACTGAAATGACCCTGCAGTTTGTTGATGTTGGCGGTGAGCAGGGCTACCTGCACTTCCGGCGAACCGGTATCACCCACGGACTGCGCGTACTCTTTAACAATAGCTTCTTTTTCAGTTACATTTAACATGGTTATTTCTCCAATATGCGGGTTAGATTCGGGGCGCCCGCGCATATTTACAGGAACCCTAACAGTGAATTCGACCGACACCACCTGGTGGGTCCAATCCGGGATTCTGTCACACAGGACAGGACTCCCTATCTCACAACAAGACGTTTCGGGGCTACCCGTCCATCTTCTGTGACTTCGCCAACCCCAAGCAACTGCGGCAGGGGCTGGCTCATTTCAAAGACACGCACTATATCGCCTTCTTCACTTTGACGATAGACCTGCGGCACCATCACCGCCTGTCCCCGACAAAAATAGAAAGCCGAGTCTTCCTCTAACTGCAGTGCAGCCAGATGTGTCATCCCGGCATCCATCGGTAACAAAAGTTGGTCGAGCTGATCCAGACCACTTTGTTCTCTGAGTGATTGCAACTCACCCAACGTCACCGACTGATCTTCTTTAAAAGGCCCTGCGGCGGTACGTCGCAAAACCGATAGATAAGCACCACAGCCGAGCCGCTGACCAATGTCTTCCGCCAGCGTGCGAATGTAGGTTCCCTTGCTGCAGTGGACAACCAGATCAGCCTCCGGGTACTCACCGCTGCGAAACTCAACCAATGCCAGCGAGTGAATTGTGACCGGCCGGGCTTTTCGTTCAACTTCCAACCCTTCACGAGCCAGCTTGTAGAGCGGTTGACCCTGGTGCTTCAATGCCGAAAACATCGGGGGCACCTGATCGATATCACCCCTGAACCCGTGCAGAACATCGAGCACCTGAGTTTCAGTTAGCTCAGGGGCACCGCTGTCACGGGTCACCTCTCCATCAGCATCACCGCTGACAGTCGCCATACCAAAGCGAAAAGTGGCGCGGTAGCATTTATCCGCATCCAACAAAAACTGGGTAAACTTGGTTGCCTCGCCAAGGCATACCGGCAATACGCCCGTCGCAAGCGGGTCCAGACTGCCAGTGTGCCCGGCCTTGGCGGCCTCAAAAAGGTGTTTCACCTTCTGTAAAGCGCCGTTTGAGGAAATCCCCAGCGGTTTATCGAGCAGCAGTATGCCGTTGACCGACCTGCCCTTGCGACGACGCGCCAAGCTCAGTCCTCCCCGGAGGAGTCTGTATCCGTATGCCGCGCCTTGTCCCGGTTGACCGCGTAATCAATGAGCGAAGACAGCTCCTGGGCACGCCTGCCCGTGAGATCAAAAATAAAGCGCAATTTTGGCACAATTCGCAGCAACATGCGTTTGGCCAGCAACGTCCGCAAAAATCCGGCCGCACCATTCAGAACTTCGGCAGCCTCACGACTCTCATCAGCAGACTCGGCCCCGACCAGGTTAACGAACACCTTGGCACTGGAGAGATCCCGGGAAACCTCTACGGCAGTAATATTGACCAGCCCCAAACGCGGGTCCCTGACCTCGTCGCGAATCAGCTGTGCCAGCTCGCGCTGCAACGCATCTGCGACTCGATCATTGCGGGTAAATTCTCTAGGCATATCGGTTTGGCATCAGCACAATCAGAGCTGGCGCGCGACTTCCCTGATCTCATACACCTCAATCTGATCGCCGGGCTTGATATCGTTATAGTCTTTCACTCCGATACCACACTCAACACCGTTGCGCACTTCGTTGACGTCATCCTTGAAACGTCGCAGCGATTCCAGCTCACCCTCATAAATGACGATATTGTCGCGCAACACCCGAATACGCTTGTTGCGATGGACTGTACCTTCAATCACCATACAACCCGCTACCGCGCCAAACTTGGGAGAACGGAAAACATCGCGCACCTCAGCAATACCGGTGATGACTTCACTGCGCTCCGGTGTCAACAAACCACTCAAAGCCTGTTTCACATCATCCAACAGGTTGTAAATGATGCTGTAATAACGCAGATCGACCTGTTCCTGCTCCACCAGCTGACGGGCGGCCGTATCGGCACGAACGTTAAAACCAAACACCACGGCACCGGTCGTAATGGCCAGGTTAATATCGGACTCGTTGATGCCACCGACACCGGAAGCCACAACATTCACTTCGACCTCGTCAGTGCCAATATCCGCCATAGCGGAAAGGATTGCTTCCAGCGAACCCCGCACGTCGGCCTTCACCATCACAGGGAGAACACCCTTTTTGTCCTGTGACTCAAAGGTCGCAAACATGTTTTCCAGTTTGGCGGCCTGTTGCCGGTTCACACGGTCCTGACGGGTTTTATCCTGACGCATTTCCGCCAATTCGCGGGCCTTGCGTTCATCTTCTACCACCAGAAACTCTTCACCGGCCGCCGGTGGCATATCAAGACCGAGAATCTCTACCGGTATTGATGGCCCCGCTTCGACAATTGGCTTACCCGCCTCATCGACCATCGCACGGATTTTGCCGACACTTTCACCAGCCAGCAGCAAATCGCCCTTGCGCAAGGTCCCCGACTGCACCAATGCCGTCGCCACCACGCCTCGACCTTTTTCCAGTCGCGATTCAACGATGACACCTTTGGCCGGGGCGTTCCGGGATGCCTGTAACTCCAACAGTTCGGCCTGGAGCAATACGGCGTCCAACAAATCATCGATGCCATCGCCGGTGTGGGCCGAGACTTTCACAAACTGCGTATCACCACCCCACTCTTCCGGAATGACATCCTTGGCAGACAGTTCATTCGTGACCCTGTCCGGATCCGCGCCTTCCTTGTCCATCTTGTTAATGGCAACCACGATAGGCACACCCGCAGCGCGAGCGTGCTGAATGGCTTCCACGGTTTGCGGCATCACGCCATCATCCGCAGCCACCACCAGAATCACCACATCGGTACTGTGCGCACCACGGGCGCGCATTGCCGTGAAGGCTGCGTGACCAGGTGTATCCAGAAAGGTGACCATGCCCTTGGGCGTATCGACATGATAGGCGCCGATATGCTGGGTAATTCCCCCAGCTTCACCGGAAGCGACACGGGTTTTTCGGATATGGTCCAGTAGCGAGGTTTTGCCGTGGTCAACATGGCCCATCACCGTAACAACCGGCGCACGGGGTTCCAGCTCCTCTGACACATCGGCCTGCAGCGCCCGGATCAACTTTTGTTCTATCTCATCGTCTGAAACCGGCACCGGGTTGTGCCCAAGCTCCTCCACCACCAATGTGGCAGTATCCTGATCGATGGGTTGATTGATGGAAACCATGGTCCCCATTTTCATCAACTCCTTGATCACGACGGCAGCCTTTACTGACATTGCCTGGGCCAGATCACTGACCGTGATTTGTTCGGGAATCTCCACATCATGGATGATCTTATTGGTGGGTTTTTTAAATTTGTGCTTGTTCTCAACCTTGATGGGAACCGATATACCCGAACGCAACCGGGGTTTTTTCTCCCCAGCGACTTCCTCAACCTCCTCAACAACCGCTTTCAGTAAGTCTTCTTTCTTGCGCTTCGGATCTTTGATGGCACCCCGTTTTTTCGCTTTTTTCGGTGCCTCTTCAGAATCATCGGCTTCGTCATCGTCCCTGACATGTTTTTTCACATGTTTTGGGGCGTCGGCGGGCTGATCGACCAGCTCAGGAGGCAACGGCTCGACGGTTGAGGGCGCAGACTTGCGCTCTTCTTCAGCCTTGCGCTGATTTTCCTGCTCCAGGCGAGCTTCCTCTTCTGCCTTACGGCGTGCCTCAATGGCAGCCTGCCGCTTCACTTCCGGATCATCAACAACGGGAGAAACCTGCTCAACAACAGACTCAGCTGCAATTGACTCTTCCTGCTCAGATGGAACTGCAGTCTCTTCTTCATTTGCCCGTTTGACATAGGTTCGGGTTTTACGAACCTCCACATTAACTGTTTTACGGCCGGCACCCGTTTTGAGTGTACTGACCGTCTTGCGTTTCAATGTGATTTTTTTGGGGTCGCGGGACTGCTCACCGTGCAAGCCTTTCAAGTAGGCCAGCAGCGTCTGCTTTTCCTCATCACTGACACTTGCGTCAGCAGAGTTGTGAGGCAAACCGGCCTCCTGCATTTGACTCAGCAGGCGGTCGACGGATGCTCCGACAACCTTGGCAAGTTCGCTAACAGTAACTTCAGCCATCTGTATTCCTCAATTCATCGCCTGTTCGTTTAACTGTCGCTCTCATCGGCGAACCAGGGGGCACGTGCAGTCATAATCAGCTTGGCTGCCCGTTCTGCGTCCATGTTCTCAATATCCAGCAAGTCTTCCACGGCCTGCTCAGCGAGATCCTCCATGCTGGCAATGCCATGCTTGGCCAATGTATGCGCCAACTGATCGTCCATACCTTCCATTTCCAGCAAATCAGTTGCGGGACCTGACATCCCCTCCTCTGAGGCCAGCGCCATCGTCAGTAACGCGTCCTTGGCACGGGCACGCAATTCTTCGGCCACCTCTTCATCAAAACCATCAATGCCAGCCATCTCATCCAAGGGAACATAGGCAACTTCTTCGATTGAGGTGAACCCCTCATCGACCAATACCATGGCGACATCTTCATCAATGTCCAGGCGGTTCATAAAGGTTTCCACCAGCGAGCTGGACTCTTCCTGCTGCTTAACCTCCGCCTCTTCGACAGACATTACGTTGATTTTCCAGCCAGTCAGCTCAGAGGCAAGACGGACATTCTGCCCATTACGACCAATGGCCATTGCCAGAGTCTCTCCGGCCACAGCCACATCCATTGAGTGCGTCTCCTCATCAACGATGATCGACTCCACTTCTGCAGGAGCCATGGCATTTATCGCCAGCTGGGCGGGATTGTCATCCCACAATACGATATCGATACGCTCGCCATCCAGCTCATTGGATACTGCCTGAACACGCGCACCACGCATACCGACACAGGCGCCAATCGGGTCGATTCGACCGTCGTTGGTCTTCACGGCAATTTTCGCACGCGATCCGGGGTCTCGCGCCGCGGCACGGATTTCTATCACCTCCTCGGCAATTTCCGGCACTTCAATACGGAACAGCTCAACCAGCATCTCATTGCATTTACGGCTCAGAAAAAGCTGGGGACCACGGCTTTCAGAATTAATTTCCTGAAGAATGGCACGCACCCGATCGTTGATTCGAAAAACTTCCCGCCCTACCAGTTCTTCTCTCGGCATAACGGCTTCAGCATTGTTACCCAAATCAACGATAATACTTTCGCGGGTCACTTTTTTGACACTGCCACTTACCAGCTCACCGAGCTGATCACGGTATTGCTCTACCACCAATGCGCGTTCAGCATCACGTACTTTCTGGACAATGACCTGTTTGGCCGTTTGGGCAGCAATACGACCAAAACCGATATTTTCCACCTGTTCTTCAAAGGTATCACCCGCTTTAAGACCCGCGTCTTTCTCATGGGCTTCTTCGAGCGTGAACTGAGTGCCGAGCTCCGCCAGCACATCATCAGCGACCACTTCCCACCAGCGGAACGTTTCATAGTCACCGGTGGCGCGATCAATGGTTACTCGAATGTTGGAATCCTCGTCATAGCGTTTCTTGGTCGCCGTGGCCAGGGCCTGCTCAATGGCCTCAAAAATAACCTCTTTGGACACACCCTTTTCATTAGAAACGGCTTCCACCACCATCAAGATTTCTTTATTCATTCATTCAGCCTCGCAATCGCCCTCAAAACCGGGGAACGATATTCGCCTTTTCAATGCTATCCAGGGGAAAGAGATATTCATGATCGTCAACAATCAACAGAACATCCTCGCCCTCCACGCCATTCAGACGGCCCTTGAAATTCCGTCTGCCTTCATGGGGAAATCTCAGCCGCAAAGCCACATCTTCCCCAATATACTTTTCAAACTGATCCAGCGTATATAAAGGCCGGTCCATGCCCGGAGAGGAAACCTCCAGAGTGTACTCCCCGGTAATCGGATCCTCCACATCCAACTGACTGCTGACCTGGCGGCTGACTTTTTCGCAGTCCTCCACAGTCACACCGTCACTCTCACGCTCAATGTAAATACGTAGCATCGCATTGCGACCTGATGACAAATACTCCAACCCCCAAAGTTCACAACCCATTGCATCCACTATGGGTGCAATCATCGCGCGGAGGGTCTCCTCTTTTGTCGCCACTGTAATCTCTCGGTTTCCCAATCAAAAAATGGGCACACAGCCCACTTCATCAAAACCACTTAGCAAAAAGCCCCTAAAAAGGGGCCCTTCGGCTGCGCCTTGTCCTGACGCATGGTACCAGCAGTACCGATACCAGAATTTGGTAGCGGGGGCAGGATTTGAACCTACGACCTTCGGGTTATGAGCCCGACGAGCTACCAGGCTGCTCCACCCCGCATCAAAAAACGCTGACCTTAACGGCCAGGAGACTGAGCATGCCTCCTTTACCTTGCCAGCTCATAACCTCTGGCAAGCCCCAAGCTGTCAAGTGACTGCTTCAAGGGCCGTGAATTATAGGGGTGACACACCATAGGGTCAAGGGGGAAACACGGCTTTGTTGTGCTCCCTGCTGATTTCCCCGCAAGGAGCTTTCACATCAAACCGACACCTTCCAGGTATGGCTGAATTGCCGGGCAGCGACATTGACCTGCAACCACAGAATCTCTTGCCCAGGAAAAAAACGTTCAACAGCTGGAGGGGTACTGCAGCAGACCGCACCAGTTAAGCCCCACTTAATATTAGGGTCGTACAGTTACACTTCCACATTCAAAAAATTGCCGCCAAATGACTGACTTTCCGAAAAAACATCCGCTGCTTTGGGCCTATCTTTTTGCGGCGTACTTTTCGCTGTCCTATCACATTCCCATTTATGCGACGGGCATGTCCGGGTTCATCGGATTGCGCGAAACCATTTTGATGAGTCTGATATGGCTGATCCCGATACTATTGGTTCCCAGATATACCCGGCAATTATTGGCAGCCAGTGGCCTGATATTATGGCCGGCAGCGGTCATCTCGGTGTTCTATTTCATTATATATGGGCAGGAATTTTCCCAGAGTGCGATTTTTATCGTTTTTGAATCGAATGTCGCCGAGGGCAGTGAGTTTGTTGCCTCTTATTGGCAATGGTGGTTTATACCCGTACTTATACTGTTCACAGTTGTACCAATATGGATATGGAGACAAACTCGACCAGTGGTCCTGGGTCATCGCAAACGCGTAGCTTATGCCACTCTTTTTACACTCATTTCCTTCTTTCCATTTATCAGCACGGCGTTGACCGAGGAAGACACCACCCTCAACGACGCGGTTCACCACCAAATGAAGCGGATGGAACCCGCAGCACCCTGGAACCTGATTGTCGGTTACGCAAAATATCAGCAGCAGATGGCGAGCATGACGGCCCTATTGGAAAAAAATCGTCAGGTACAACCTCTCAAAAACCTAAAGGCGAAAGTTGCCACCTTGCCCGATACAGTAATCCTGGTGCTCGGTGAATCGACCAATCGACAGCGCATAAGCCTATACGGCTATCACAGACCGACAACGCCCCATTTAGATGCTTTGCAGGCAAAAAATGAGCTTATGGTTTTCACTGATGTAATAACACCCAGGCCCTATACCATAGAAGCACTCCAACAGATCCTGTCATTTGCCGACTCTAAAAACCCGGATCTTTTTTATACCAAACCAAACCTGCTAAACATGATGCAGCAGGCTGGCTATGAGATTACCTGGATCACCAACCAGCAAACCCAAACTCGCCGCAACACCATGCTAACCACGTTCTCACAGTTGGCTGACCATCAGGTCTACCTGAACAATAATCGGGAACAGAATGCCAATCAGTACGACGAAGTTGTACTACCACCTTTTGCAGAGGCCCTAGAGTCAAATGCGGTCAAGAAATTGATTATTGTTCACTTGCTTGGCACACACCGTGCTTATGAACACCGTTTTCCCGAGACCTACAATCACTTTACTGACAGCAGTGGTGTCCCGGAGTGGGTAACACCAAATCTTATTGAAGATTACAACAACTACGACAACGCCATACTCTACAATGATGAAGTCGTGTCATCCCTGATTAAGGCGATAGACAGCAAGCACGATAACAGCCTATTGGTGTACTTCGCTGATCACGGCGAGGAAGTATACGACTACCCGGATAATCTGTTTGCGGGACGCAGTGAAGCCGCCCCCACATCAGCCATGTACACGGTACCATTCGTGGTCTGGACATCCCCGAAATTCAAGCAAACTCGAGATATCGACCAATGGCGCAGCGCCACAGATCGACCCTACTCTACTGCCCATTTCATCCACACCTTTGCCGACATGGTCGGGCTGAACTTTGCGGAAATGGATGACAGGGAAAGTTTGATTTCCCAGAACTTTCAGCAGCTGCCCCGCTGGATAGGCGATCCGCTCAATGCCAAATCACTCCAACGTTACAGTGACGTCATAGGGACCGAAAGATCCTCTACTCAAACGGCCGAGCGCAGGGTTTCAAAAGATATCAAAAAAGCGTTATAACGGTGCTGGCAATCAGCGCTCTCCCGTTTATTCATCGACTTCTATTATCGGGTCTGATCAGATCCGAACAATATTCGTTTTCCTTCCACTGTTGCATCAACATACCGCTGCCAAAAAACTAATGAAAGGCTTAATATTTATACCCCAGCTTAATTACAGACGGAGAACTGCTTGATACCCGCCACAAAAACCCTGGCCATCACCCTGATCATTTCGGCTTCCTTCACACTAATGAACGCCTGCACTTGGGTAAAAATACCCCCTGAGGCAGAGCAGGTGGTGCTATTGCCAGCGGACCGGGTCAATCAGTGCCGCCGCGTTGGCCAGATCAACAGTAATGTGAGAGCAAATTTAATAGGTTCCATTGCCCGCAATGCCGACAAGGTGCGCAACGAACTGGACAACCTCGCCCGCCAGCAGGCCCTCCAAATGGGAGCCAACACCATTGTTCGCCAATCAATTATCAATGGCAAAGGCACCTACATCGCCTATGACTGCCCCTGAAAGCTTTGATAGGTTTCTAAAAGCCCGGAAAATGATGTTAAACAGCACCCAACAGGGCAATCCACAATGACCAACTACCAAGTGCGGCTTCCCGCTGAATGGGAGCCACAGGATGCCATTCAGCTCACCTGGCCCCATGCCGGAACAGACTGGAAGCCGATCCTGAATGAAATTATTCCGGTGTATGAAACACTGGTCAGGCTCCTCACCGGCGCTGGCGAAGTAATCATCACAGTCCTGCCAACAGGACTTAACTCGCTGTCAAAACGGATGTCTCAACTCGGTATCTCAGCGGACAAATTGCAGTTATTCCCGGTTGAAACCAATGACACATGGGTACGCGACTACGGTCCTGTCACGGTCGAGACAGACCACGGACTCTACCTACTGGATTATCAGTTCAATGCCTGGGGGAACAAACACCCCTGTGAGCTGGATAACGCCCTCACTTCAGCGCTTTTCGAGCTGGGGGCCTATCCGGGAGCGAGTGTTCAAAAGCGCACGTTAGTTCTGGAAGGCGGATCCATTGAAACCGATGGCAATGGCACCCTGCTGACAACAGCCCAGTGTCTGCTGAACCCAAACCGCAATCCGTCATTTAACCAGACAGAGATAGAACAACAGCTCTGCAAAGATCTGGGGGTAAAAAAAATCAACTGGCTGCAGCACGGCGCTCTGCAAGGGGACGACACTGACAGTCATATCGACACCCTGGCAAGACTCTGCCCCAATAACGTGATTGCCTACCAGGCTTGCGATGACATAACCGACAGTCACTATCCGGAATTACAGCTCATGGCAGACGAACTGCAGGACATGACCAGTGCCGACGGCAGCAGCTACCGCCTGATTCCACTGCCCTGGCCCTCTGCAAAATACGATCAAACGGGCCAGCGACTACCTGCCACCTACGCCAACTTTCTGGTTTTCAACCACCTGGTTATTGTACCCACTTACCGGGATACAAAAGACAGCGAGGCATTGGCGCAACTGGCAAAGGCGTTCCCGGGATACCAGGTCGAGGGGGTTGATTGCCTGCCGGTTATCCAACAGCATGGCAGCCTTCACTGTATTACCATGCAATTGCCCAAGGGCACACTGAATGCTCATTAATCCATGACCCGAGGTAACGCTTCCATGGCTGAACTAACGATTGGCATTGTCCAACACGCTTGCAGTGAAGACGTGGCCGAAAATCTGGAAAAGACCATGACCGGCATCCGCGAGACAGCTGCTAACGGAGCCCAACTGGTGGTATTGCAGGAGTTGCATCGCAGCCTGTATTTTTGCCAGCAGGAAGATACGGCCATGTTCGATCTGGCGGAAACCATCCCCGGCCCCACTACCGACCGGCTGGGCGCGCTGGCCAGAGAGCTGGGTGTTGTCATTGTCGCATCGTTATTTGAGCGACGCGCGCCGGGGCTCTATCACAACACAGCAGTCGTGCTGGACAATGACGGCAGCATCGCCGGAATGTATCGCAAAATGCACATCCCCGATGACCCCGGTTACTATGAAAAATTCTATTTCACCCCCGGCGATCTGGGCTTCAACCCGGTTCAGACATCACTTGGCAAACTGGGCGTGCTGGTTTGCTGGGACCAATGGTTTCCGGAGGCCGCCCGGCTGATGGCAATGGCTGGCGCAGATCTGCTGATCTACCCCACGGCGATCGGCTGGAGTCCCGAGGATAATCATGTGGAACAGCAACGTCAGCGCGACGCCTGGATAACCATTCAACGCTCCCACGCCGTCGCCAATGGCCTGCCAGTGATTAGCGTCAATCGCATTGGCCATGAAGCTGACCCGAAAGGCGGGCCCGGGGCACTGTTTTGGGGATCCAGCTTCGTCGCAGGGCCGCAGGGAGAGATTATCTGGCAGGCAGAGAGTGGCAGGGAGGCGTTCTCAGTGGCACAGATCGACCTGAGCCGTAGTGAGACTGTACGCAGAATATGGCCCTACCTGAGGGATCGTCGCGTTGATCACTACAACCAGCTGACCAAACTGTACCGGGATTAACACCATCTGATACCAGCCAGCTTTCTACCCTCCCCCTTTAAAAGTCGTTCACTGCTCCAGTGAGCGTAAGATAAGCCGCGACGTCTGGGACAAGATTCGCCAACCCGTATTTTTTGAGATCCACATCATGAAGCCAATGCTGCCACTGCTGAATCAACGTCCAGGCTACATACCCAGCGACGCACAAAGCTTTGGCATGCGCTTCAGCGTGGAATGGTTTAGCAACAGGGTCACGGCAAAAGGAACCACAACGCAACGAATATGAAATACTCGGCCAACAGCACCCACCCGGCAGTTATTGAGTTCGATACCACACTGGCACGATTTGCCCAGAACCGGAAAGTCGACCCGAAAGCATCCAGTGCCGAAGTACTGGAATCGGCCAGAGTGGTCATGACCACGCACGAAGGCCTGAACGCCCTCTATGAGCGCGTCGCCGCGGTGGAAAATGCCGGGGTTTTCGCCGGGCGGGACTGGGCAAAACCGGCCATCCTGCAACCGGGTCTGGCAGTACGTTCATTGCGCCAGAGCAACGCCGACATCACGGTCATCGAAGCCCTCAGTGAGATCCGAATGCTGGCCATTGCCTCGCGTGACTATTTTCACCCTGGAATTGCCACCGAGCAGGCCCGCAACTTCCTGACCCAGGTTATGGCGCTGAACCTTGACCTGCTGTCCGGCCAAATGAGCGAAGCCGACCGCGAGCGTCCGCAGGAACTGGGTGCCATCGTGCAGTCGCTGTACCAGTATCTGCTCGAACATCTGGGTTACGAAAGCATCCTTGCCAGCCTGGTGGGCGAGGTCAAGCGCCTGCTTGCCCAGCGGCCGATCCAGACCGACAGCATCAAGAAAATGATCAGCCAGATCGCCAAGTGCCTGTTTGATCCCGAGCTTGATACCACCGGCAGTGAGGACGCCGCCCGCTTGGTCAGGGCCTTGTTTAGTCCCACCAAGGGCTGCCGGGAGGACCCCGGCCTAGAGGTCTACAACCAGCGGCTCGCTACCATGGACGGGACCGCTCTCATGGGGGAAGCTACAGCCTTTGCAAAGGCCATGGACGAGACCGGGCTAGTCTCTGCTTACCAACCCCTCTTTTTACGTTTTATTCGCAACCATCGGGACGATCTGATTCCGATTGCACTGGGACTGAGCGCCACTGGCATTGATGCACTGCACTGTTACAGGCAGCTTGTCTTTCGGCTGATTGACGACGCCATTTTTCCGGAAACCAGTCAGGCAACCTACGGTCTGGCCATGCTGCTCGAGCGTGGTACGCTCTTTCACCCGCCGGTAGCGGCCGGCCTCTGGCGACAGATTGAACTGAAGCTATCGGACGAAACGACGGAATTGCTGACCTCGGTGTTCGGTGAGGCACAGCCGCCTCGGGTCTTCCTGCTGGCGGGGGTGTTGAGCATACTTGGCTTGCCTCTGGGAGTTGGCCAAGGCAACAATCCAACTTGCCAGTCGGTCATCGGACTCTCAATGTGGGCAGATAACGACGCCGACTATCTTTTACAGTTAGTTGCCTGGGCCGCTCGCGACAACGAAATCCTGACCCGATTTGAGGGTGAGCAGATATCATCCAAGGGGCTTGAGGACGGCCTTGCCAAAGAATTGCCGCTGGATGTGGATGTGGTCTCGCTGATGTTGGTGCCGCACCTTGATCGCCTCTATATAGAAATGGGCCGCCTTTGCGGTGACCGCGACGATGACTTACACCGCTGGATTAACCCGGAATTCTATGGCTGGTGGGTAGGCCATGGTTTTCGGGTAGTGACCGACATCCATACCGGTAAACTCGATGACTACGAAGGCTTCATTCGGCAGTTCTATGCCAGTTACCACCCTTATTACAACGGCAATATGCCAGTGATCCACCCGCAACCGGCGGGCATCGCTTCTACCGACAGCGGCGGCCGCTATGTAGGCCGACATGCCATCACCATATTGCGGGTAGCTCTGGATGCTCATGCTCAGATGCGGGTTTACTTCTTCAACCCCAATAACGACGGTGGTCAGGATTGGGGGCAGGGCATTGTCTGCTCCATTCAGGGCAAGGACGAACTGAACGGTGAAGCATCTCTGCCTATTGCTGAATTTGCGTCACGGATGTACGTGTATCACTACGACCCGCTGGAGCTCGGTGATACCGATGCGGTACCGGACGAAGAAGTAGCGCTCGTGATGGAGCTCGGACGCACGAGCTGGGCGAAGGACCTGTGACTTTGGGGTCACCAACGTCTTAAAGCTTTATACCGGGAAACAACGGGGCCCATCACTTCAAAACCAAACTGGTTGCATCAGAGACAGATCGACTCATCGCCCCCCGTGACACCTTGATCCGCCCGCAGATTTTCAACACCTCTTTAGCCCGGAAGTGATTCGTACCGATCGCGTGACCGGCAGGCCTGAAAATAATTTTTTTGGGCACGACGATCATGTCCACTTTTAATAATCCGGCCTCTGCCAAGCAGGAAATTTTCTAATGGCCTAATTATTGCAAACTATCTATTGCTGTTCCGTTTATTTAACCCCAGATAATGATTAATTTCGTATCTAAACTAGCCCTATTCATGGGCAGAGGACTATTTATGAGTGGAAACGAATCCCGTAGGCAAGCTATCGCCAACATTACGAATAGCTACCCAAAACAGGGCGAAACGCCTGATCCTTTGAGCAAAATCTGGGCGACGGATGTTTTTAACCTCGCAACGATGGAAGAAGCTCTATCAAAAAATGCGTTTAAAGCGATGAAAAAAACCGTATTGACGGGTGCAGCGCTCGATCCAGGTACCGCCGACATAGTTGCTGCCGCAATGAAAGATTGGGCAATGGCAAAAGGCGCCAAGTTTTTCTCCCATATTTTCTATCCCATGACCAATGTTACCGCGGAAAAGCACGACGGTTTTATCGTAACCAACTCTGAAGGTGGCGCCATTACTGAATTTACTGGCAGCCTGCTTATCAAAGGCGAACCAGACGGTTCTTCATTCCCGAACGGCAGCCTGCGGATGACCAATGCTGCGCGAGGTTACACGGCGTGGGACCCAACCAGCCCTGCCTATATAATGCGTACCGCCAACGGCACGACACTCACTATCCCAAGTGTCTTCATGTCCTGGACAGGCGAATCCCTGGATAAGAAAATTCCTCTCCTGCGCTCCAACACAGCCATGGATAAAGCGGCCCGCAAGGTTTTGTCGCTAATGGGTGAAACAGAGATCGCCCCACTTAATTCGAGCTGTGGCGCAGAACAGGAATACTTCCTGGTCGACGAGAATTTTGCTAACAGTCGTCCGGATCTTTTGTTGGCAGGCCGCACATTGTTTGGTGCGGCGCCGGCCAAAGGTCAGCAGTTTGACGATCATTACTTTGGCGCTATACCTGTCCGCGTGCAGGTATTTATGCAAGATTTCGAAGATAAGTTATACCGATTGGGCATCCCTGCCAAGACACATCACAACGAAGTAGCCCCGGGGCAGTTTGAGATAGCACCTTATTTTGAGGCAGCCAACGTTGCGGCCGATCATCAGCAATTACTGATGACCTTGATGAAGGCTACGGCCAAAGAACATGGCTTCCTTTGTCTGCTGCATGAGAAACCATTTGCAGGAGTTAACGGCTCGGGTAAACACGTTAACTGGTCTGTCGGCAACGCCACCCAAGGCAACTTACTGGACCCGGGTAACACACCGCACGACAACCTGAACTTTCTGCTTTTTTGTGGCGCTGTTATTCGCGGCGTGCACTTGTACGGCCCCCTATTGCGTGCTGCCATAGCCTCTGCGGCTAACGACCATCGCTTAGGTGCCAATGAGGCACCGCCGGCAATTCTCTCCGTCTATCTTGGCGAGCAATTGGAAAGCGTTTTCGAAGACATAAAGGCAGGCAAACTACTCGAAAAGGCGAAATCTGGTGGTGTTATGGACCTGGGTTTATCACAGATACTGAAGTTCGAACGCGACCCGGGTGATCGCAACAGGACCTCTCCTTTTGCATTTACCGGTAACCGCTTTGAGTTCCGTGCAGTAGGCTCATCGCAGTCGGTATCAGGGCCACTGGTTGCAATGAATACCATGCTGGCCGATTCCCTAAATTGGATTGCGGACAGACTAGAACAAACTCTAGCTAGTGGCGCAGATCAGGCAACGGCTGTCATTAGTGTTCTCAAAGAACTGATGGAGTTACACAGCAATGTGATTTTCGGTGGCGACGGCTATTCAACACAATGGCATAAAGAAGCAGTTGAGGTACGCGGGCTGAAGAACATTCCCACCACAGCAGACGCTCTGCCAGCGCTCAAGGACAAATCCGTCATCAGCCTTTTTGAAACAACTGACGTGCTTAGCCCGGTTGAACTGGAGAGCCGCTTTGAAGTTTACGCAGAGCAATATATCCTGTCGATTGAGCTGGAAGCCAAACTTGTCTGTGAAATGGCCAGCACTATTATCTACCCCGCTGCGGTTAACTACATTTCTCAACTCTCCACCGCCTCATCTGGATTAGCGAACACAGGCATCACACTTGATGACTCCGTCGTTGAATCGACAGCAACGGAAGCAAACGCAATGATGGCGGAAGTTAAAAAGCTCAGTACAGCCCTTGAAAAGCATGACTTCGGTTCTATCGAAGCGCATATGGACTATTGCGCAGAGGCATTATGTACCTTGATGCTAGCCGTTCGAAGTCACGCTGATGCACTAGAAAGCATAGTATCTGACGAACTATGGCCTCTGCCAAAATACCGTGAAATGTTGTTTATTAAGTAATCTGAGTACGGACAATTGGAATTAGCCCCAATATAGGGCTGTAGCAATACAGCCCTTTTTTTATGTCCACCTAAGCCGCTCTCTAGGTAATTCCCGAGATAACAAAAAAGTTCATTTTCAAAATCACAAAAACCCCGATCATGGGGGATGACCGGGGTATGCTTTGGGAGAAGCATTGTTGCTGTAATAGATTAGTCCGCAGCAAACAAGAAAAGTTCACAGCTCTCTCAAAGTCACCATCTACTATGGTCGCAGCGACAATATGCAGTTAATTCACGCACGTCGAAACGCTCCTCTTTGAGAACAAGGCTGCACTCACTTCCTCTACTGCCATAGCGTTTCCTGTCCCCGGCAAGGCAAATACTGTGGCCCAAGAGGGCTACCCTAGGTTACACATATCTGCGGATCCGAAAATGAAAATACATAGCTCACCGCACTAATCGTATTGGTCATTGAATCAGCAGCGAGCGGGAGCGAAACCAATGTAATGACTGGCTATAACTATTTTTTCTTACTTACCTTCTTGGAACTTACTTGTAATTTTTTCAACACGTTTTCGATTCACACCAAGATCTGAATATCCAACTCTAGAAGCTGATCGAACATGTATCGTCATTTCGTTTGATTTAGTATCGGGAAAATAAAATTCTATATCATCAACGAACCCGAATACTTTTGAAGTAAACTCAGCTCTAATATAATTATCTTCAGCTACCGTGATCTTTGAATTTTTCAAGTCAATAAGTATTTCCAAAATACGTGCTTTTACTTCTAATGGTGTGCGCGTGGTCAAAATGGGCTCAATATAATGTTTACTATCTGTTGCCTGACTATTCACACAGTTTGGCGTGGTTGGACATTGGGCCAGCTGACCCTTCTCAATTCCTAATTTAGGCATCACACCTCCACATCCTATTAACAGTAATAAACTTATTAGAACAATCTGAATTTTTTATCCATTGTTCTTATCCTTTCAGGTTATAACGCAACGTTTAACGGCTTGCCGGTGCGACACTTTGTTAAATGATTGCTGAACTACCTCTCCCTCCAGCTCATCAACCTCCAAGAGCTGGACATCTTACGGAATGATGTGGCTATGCATACGAACATACTATGGCCCAAGGATTATTTACATTGTAAAGTTAGGCTAAGCGGTCAGGTCATTTAACACATCACATTAGGTGGCATCGCTCACCATTTTTATCATGGAATTTTCGAACGCTTTATCCAATACGGCAACCATCACAAACATGCCGGCGAACACCTTCAACTGGCACAGGTTCAGGAGGTGAATGAAAGCCTGTTCGTGAATGTCTATTCAAAAACACGTATATTCCCAAGTCTTTTTCATCCCCGACTAAGGACATCTTGATGCTCTTTGCACTTATTGTTGGCGGCCTGATCGGCTACGCCTTTGGCAAACTTCCCGGCTTTTTCATTGGTGCTGCGATCGGTGCTTTCCTTTTTAACCTGATGAAAAGCCAGCTTATCGGCAAACTTCAGAAAATACAGTCTGGCTTCTTTGAATCTGTCTTTGCCGTCATGGGTGCGCTGTGCAAAGCAGACGGTGTGATATCCAGAGACGAGATACAAATGGCTGAAACCATGTTCGCGCGCTTCCACCTGAATGAAGACCAGAAAGCCAAAGCCAGGGCTGCCTTCAACCGAGGCAAAGAACCGGACTTTGACTTGGACGCGGAGCTCAACCATTTCCTGCAGATCAGCGGTCGGCAACCGGCTTTACTGAAGATGTTTCTTCAGGTGCAGGTTTCCGCCGTCGCCGCCGACGGAGTTATCCACCCTGCAGAACATGAAATGCTGGTTCGAACCGCCCGAATACTGGGGCTGCCTGAAAGCCAGGTCGATCAGCTGGAAGCCATGTTGCGTGGAGCCCATACCGGACACACCGGCGCCGGCCCGGGGCAGCGCCCCACCACACAGCAGATTGATGATGCCTACAAGGTACTGGGTGTATCGCCCTCGGCCGACGATGCCGAGATCAAGAAGGCGTTCCGCAAACTGATGAGTGAGAACCATCCCGACAAACTGGCTGGCAAGGGCCTGCCTGAGAGCATGCGCGAAATGGCGGAAGAGCGCACCCAGGAAATCAGCCACGCCTATGATGTCATCAAGGATATCCGCAAAAAAAGCGCCTGAAATAATCAGAACCATCGCGATATTTTGGCAGGGCAGTTATCGTCTCACTCAAACAACTAATCAGTACGCCTGTTTAGCAATCGCAATAGCTTTTTCTGCAAAGGATATCCGAAAAGACGAAAATATCTCGGTAACTATCGGGCACAACCTGTTTGGAATGGAGTATATGAAGGATCATGATGTTTATACTTTTTATGAGAACTTGCATCATTCAAGCATTTAAACCGTAAGCTTCCCCAATAGCTGGACAGGTAATAAGTAGAGCTTTCTGGAATAATAC